>DAIQAU010000024.1:11528-18217 GCA_036781565.1 Bacteriovorax sp.
AAGATGTACCGTAAATTAGTTTAGAGGTACAAATTATGAGTAAAGTAAAAACTGCGGTTTCGGTTGCCCCTCTGGCCTTAATCCTCCTGATTTCTGGTTGCAGTAAAGGAGGAATGTTTGGTTCATCGCTTGCGGGGTTCGTAAGTGGCGGGAGCGGATCGACGGATACGATTCAGTACACGGCCGCGAATCAGTCTTTATATAGCGACCTCGAATTAAAGATAAATAAATCAAATAATGTTATTTTAAAATATCTCAATTCAGTGATGCCTCTTAATACTTTTGGTGCTGCAGAGACGGCGATTCTTAACGATTTCGATCTCAACTTTGATCCCAACTGTATAGATGCGGCCAATGATATTTACAGCTGCCCAATTGATTCGAACACAGTTGCGAGTCTGGTTTTACAATCAAATTCAGTGAGCCCGATGAGCTCAAACATTCAGGCAGTTTCCACTTCACCGGCACCAATACTTCAAGGGCATTCACCAGATTATTCTGCAAGGATGGCCTTGCTTGCTAAATTTAAGGCGCAGGAAGCAATAGGCGTAGCCGTAGATAGCAATAATTTTGCAAACCTGATTCCTGAATGCGTAGCCGATCAAATGAGCACAACGATTTGTTCATTGCTCACAATGGTTGTTTCGGTGAATGGCGAGCCTGCCGTTTACAAAGTTTATGAACATTTAAGTTTGCGGGATAAAAACCTAGAAGAGTTTAAAGATTATGTAAAATACGATCTCTCAACAAGTGATTCATACAAAGATGTGATTAAAGTAAGTGATGCTGAAGTCACAGCTCTGCTTAAGAAAAAAGCCAGAAGAGAATTTTTGCAAGTTAACGCCAACGCCATTCTTTCTCACGGTGTGAATATTTTCTCTCTTTTGACATGGGCGGGTTACGATGTAAGTAATTCACAAAACAATTCAATCTTTCAAGGCTTGAATATCAACAAGCAGGATCTGACCGATATCTATGTTGCAGAAAAAGACAACGCTCTTGGACAGACCTATTTAAAAGACAAAGTACTCAACACAAATAAACCAGCTTTTTATTATTTTGTTGAAAAATTTATTTCTGAAGATGATATGCAGTTGGTACCCGGTACAACTAATCACTTTGAGTATTTCATCAATATTCCTAACCTGTGCAAGTATGTTTCTTCAAGCGGATTGGGAGACGGGTGTGCGCAAACGCTTACAACGTACTTTAACCGCATTCGATTTATTCAAAATCTTCAGACAAAACGTATCACTGTCACTTATAAAGACGCTCCTTATATTTCAACTGAAACAGAGGCTTTTTATTTTGACTACACATACGATTACAAAGCTTCTTTGAAGATTGATTTAAATAATACCAAGACAATTTATGCCGCCTTTTTGCAACATGAACTTGATTCTGCTCCAACGACAGCAGCTGAGAATAAAATCGATGCAGGTGACATTGCCTTGTTGAATTCAGCGACAGTCAGAGGGATTGCAAGCATCAACGATCACATAGAAGTTCCTCTTGCCGCTCAGATCGAAAATGGAATTGCCGATATCACTCAGACGACTCTGGCTTCAAAAATTGGCCTTTCTCTTGATACTGACTTCTATGTTCATATTCCTGAAAATCTCGATCAAAACGTTAAGTACGATGCCTTTTCCGGTTCAAATTCAACTGTCAGCTTTAACGGAAGCAGTGAAGGTGACGTCATCATGAACGTTCCCAAAACTGATAATCTTGTTTCACTTGCTCACCATCGTGGAAATACCATCTATGATGATATTCTGGGAATCAATGCGCCTCAGATGGATTTACAATTTCCTCCATATCAACTTTCCGAAAGAGATCTGCTTGTCTTTGAAGGGGCCATTAATCCTAAATGTGAAGAAAGTCTTGCCGGAACTCTTGGCTGCGATAACCAGGTGAGAATTTCGAAAGTAGCAGTTAATAACTCGATGGCATTAGCTTATCTCCATGGAAAACGTTACGCCGCTAATGGAATTGATTTTGATGATTATTCCTTCGGCTTAACTCCTGTTGATTTGAAGTTTTTTATTCCAGTAGATCCGACAATTGTTGATACAACTCAATGGAACCGCACAATTTCATCTGCAGTTACAGCAACAGCCTTCCAGTCAGCTGTTCATTATCGCGCTTACAACGACACATGGTGGGGACAAAACATTAGCCTTGCTTATCCAAACTATGTTGATGGGCATGTTGATTATTTGATCAATGTTCCAAATGGTGCAACTTTTGATAAATCTATGAACGTTATCGCGGATTCTGTAAGTGGACAATTGCCGGTGATCGCTTTGACTGCTTCCCTGGATCTGGTCCGGGCCGACAATGGCAGTATGGACTCATTCAGAAATTGTGGAATTCCACTGGATTTTACTTCCTCAACTTCAATTTCAACGGCAGTCTCCAACGTAGTTATGCAAATACCGAATGGAGCTTATGTGGGACAATACGTCTGTGCACCTTAGGCTTCTGACTTTCTTATTTTTCTTTGCTCTTAAGGCAAAAGCGTCGGTAGTCATAACTGATGTGGATGATACTCTCAGAAAAACGGAAAGCCTGGTTCCGGAGTACGCTGTCGCTCAATATCTCATGTCACCCAATGATTATTTCATTGGGATGAAAAATCTTTTGGACGATCTCAAGCTATCATCATTGGATTCTCAAATATTTTACGTAACAGACAATTATCGCGAAGTTTATGACACTACGGACTGGCTGAACTCAAACAATTTTCCTCAGGGCGAAGTGTATCAGAGAGAGAACGTGACTTCAGTTCTCATTAATAAAAAAGACAATCACAAACAGGACAGAATAAAATTGATCGCAAGGTCCCATCTCGACTCTTCCGGGCCCTTTTTTTTTATTGGCGACAATGGATACGAAGATCCAAAAATTTATCAGCAGATCGCAGAGCTTTTCAAAGATCACAATAGCAAAATTCTAATCCGCGATATCAAAGGGGAAACAATATTTGTCGGCATGTTGAATCAACCGACACAAATCAAAGCGCCGCTTTATGTTTTTAGCGGAGAGTATGAATTTTGGTTTGATCTTAAATATGATTTTCTCGTCAGGGAGACTTCCCTGAAATCCTGGATCAGCTGGTACGCAGACTGGTTAAAGCGAACGGCTATACCGAGATCAACCAGCACTTATCTGGCAAGAAAAATCATTCCAGCTTATTGTAAAGGGGAACGCAAGGGAGTTTGCGCGAATCTCATGCAGAATCAAATCGATCGATCCATTGCGATTCGCTACCGACCTCTATTTTAAAGAGACACTGTTTTCCAGATCATCTGCAACTTTAGGTTGATCTTCAACGTAATAAATGGTGAAGCCGGCATAAACGCGGTTCGGGTTCTTTATCAACGGCTTATTGTTGTACCAGATCTCCTTCCAGCGTTTTGGAGTTTCATAAACTTTGTAAGAAATTAAGCCCAGGGTATCGTTTCTTTTAATCAGGTAGGGACTGCCTTCCGGGTGCCAATCGAACAATTGCTTTGGCCTTTTGTATTTCAACTTCATTCCAGGAACAAGTTTGATCGATCCTTTCAAAAGCGGTTTATTAATAACGGCGAGCTCTTTCCAATGATCAATTTTTCCATAAATTTTGAATGAAACGAGCATAAGTGTATCCGATCTCTGCGTTTCGTATTCGTCGAAATGTCCTTTTTCGGATTCAGTAATCAACCGTTGCTCATACATTGTTTGAGACTGAGCAAACGCCTGAGTTGAAACTAGCGCGAGAAGAAGGACGAATTTTTTCACGATAACCTCGATGGATTTTTTTTAGCTTATCGAAATAAAATAAGGAAGCTTTACAATAACTGTAATTTAGACAAAATTCAGAGTTAAAAAGTCGGATAAAGCTGAGAGTTTATTCTTATTTTTTTAAAGTCTTTTCAGGTAGAAGACCCTGAAGCAGCCACAAATCGCCTGCAAGCGAGGCAAGAAATCCAAAGATAAGCAGACCGCCGAAAACGCGAGGTGGTTCGAAATAATAAAAGAAAAAAATTGTCGAGCACATCATCATAATAAAAGTTGTGATGACAGAACCGCCGCTTCTTTCTTTAATGCCGTTCATGAGCGGATCTTCGTCACTATCCATTGAGCCGAGGATATATTGAATCGTATTATCGCCAGTCATTCCGACGAGAATGGATACAACCACGCAAGTGACAAAATTCACTCTCACTTGAAGTCCGGCCATCAATATCAACGTCACACCGACACCCCATAGTGACGTTGCAAATAAAGCAGGGAAGCGCTTCAGGTTGCCGGTATAGTAAGCGAGACCGAATAGACACAAGAAAACCAGAAGCAGACTTAAAAGAAAGCTGTCGAGGAGAGTTTCAGGAACCATTTGTGAGAAATCCGCATAGGCAACAAGGGCCCCGGCAAGAGCACACTCCTGATTCGGACACAGTTCGCGTGAGATTGTATGTCTCATGACATTCATGTCTTTCATTTCTATTTCTTTCAAATAAATAACGGCGCGAGCGCGCTTGTCAGAAAAAAATCGTTGGTACTGAATCGTTGTTTTTAATCCGTCTTCTACCAGTGGTTTTTGCTCTTCGTTCAGATTATTCAACAGAAAATTTTTGATTTCATAAGGACTGTCTATGCGTGCGACGTTCGGATGTTTTCGCAACTTCTCGATAATCTCATTATTGATCGCCACTCTTCCCTTATCATTAAAAACCAGACTGACATCCCCTTTAAAGCCACGCGTTTGCTGGAGATACTCAATGCCCTGGCGGAAGGGATTATCTTTTTTGAATAATTCCGAAGGAACGTCTGAAATGTAAATGCGATGAAAAGTAAAAGGGAGAAAGATCAATAGAGAAAGCAGAAGCAATGAAATTTTTTTCTTCGGTTTGATTCTTTCCAATAAATGCAGAGGCAGGATATTGATTCTCTTTTCATTGTTCACCCATGAGCGATCTTTCAGCGTCACTTTCAGAACAGGAGGAAGCACGAACATCACGGTAAACCATTCAAGCATGCCACTGATGCCGGCCCAGACTCCCAGACGTTTGATGACATCGATGTCCGATGTATAAAGAGAGACAAAACCGATAAACGTCGTAAAGGAGGTAAAAAAACTTGGAGTCACAAGTTTTTTGAAAGCATTCATCCAGGGCTCATTAGCATTGTTCAGCTGATGGTGAGTCAGAAAAGCAAAATCCCCGAGAGAGCTCACGGTGAGAAGAAGAATGAGACAGTTATTCAGAATATCAATCGGAATATGAAAAATAGACATCAGTGAAAATAAAATCAAACTGCTGTAGAGAAGAGTGCCGATTAAGATGAAGCCGGATTTCCAGGTGCCAAAAAAGCAGCGGAAAAAAAAGAGAATGAACAGGGCAATGATTCCATTAAGAGCATTGTTGATCTGGAGTCCCTTGGCCATGAAAAACTGATAGCTCGCATCGCCGAGCCAGTAGGTTTTCATTTCAGGAGCAGATGACATCAACGTCTGGGCCGCTGACGGTACAGTTTTGATTTCAAAATCCTGTTCACCGCGATCTTCAAGATTAAATTCATGCATAAAATCTTTCTGATCTTCCCGCGCAAGCAATCCTTTCCAGGGAGTGTTGTTAAGAGCGATCAGTGGATTTTCACTAAGTGGGTTACTACAATCCAGGGGAACAATATTATTGAACAGCAATTGATCAAAACCATCTGCCCCTTTTTTATACTCGGCTTGCCTTAAAAAAAGAGGAGACATTGTATTTTGTAAAATGGGAATTTGCAGAGGCGAAGTGACCGCCCATTTGCGGATTAAACAAAGTTCTTTTTCGTTGAAAGGCACATCAGGCTTTTGAAAAATAACAAGTGCATTGGTGCCGAGCTTGAACTCGTCTTTCATCCTGAAAAAATCCTGACTCGTTTCAAAATGCCTGTTGATCAGTTTGTCGACAGTTATATAAACCGGAAGAGGCTTAAAAGGAATGAGTAAAACAACCATCAGCAGGAAGAAGACAGACAAAGAAATCCGGTGAGAAGAGTAAGCTTTCTCCTGCAGGCGATTCAGAAAATCGCGAAAACGATACAAGAGATTTTCTTTCTTCATACTAACGCCATATCAAACGCCGGAGTCTGCATTTTATCATTCAAGGCAAGTTCATCGCGAATGAAACCGTTCTCATCTTTGTAATGGACACTAAAAAATCCCATTTGATTTTTTTGAGTAATTAAACCTTTCATGGAGCTCGTCAGTCCTTCCCGGTCAAAATCACAATAAGCAAGCATGTGGAAATTTTTAGTGAAAGCGAGATCAATAACAGCTCTTAAAATGACCTGTTTTTCTTTTTGGTCCAGACCGTGAACAAAACTCAGCTGGTTGATATAGAGTATGTCGATAGGTTTTCCCGCGACCGGCAAAGGTTTTAACTGCAGTCCCGGAATGACGGCCGCCATTTTAGAAATCGCGCTGAAGATTAAAGGAATTTTGGGAACAATGATCTGCTTGCTTTCAATCGGATTCCACAAACATGTAGCAGCTATGGCCATGCCTTTGTTGTTGCGGATGATGATCCAGTTATCCAGCGAAAAATTTTTCCACTCATTTAAACGATGTGAAAATTCGTGGGACCAATCATGCCCGAACATTCTATTTCTGTGATCTTCTGAAAGAAGTTTAATTAAATCATCTTTATCTGCCGGACCGG
>DAIQAU010000024.1:18317-21430 GCA_036781565.1 Bacteriovorax sp.
TTTCTGTGATCTTCTGAAAGAAGTTTAATTAAATCATCTTTATCTGCCGGACCGGCAAACTTCACCTGATAAGTAGATGTTGGTCGACCAAATTTACCGATGATGTTCACCATCTGATAACGAGCGAGTTCTTTGTAATAAAGATTGGGAATTTTTGTCTCAGCAAGATTGTTTTTCGAATAAGCATTGGTGCTCATAAGTGCAGTCTGAAAATAGCGGCAATGACCAGTCTCTTCGAGATCAGGAGATTTTTGCAGAAATTTTCCGTAAAACGTTCTCCACTCACGGATGAGCTTGCGGTTCAAAGAAACGCGCAGGTCTCCCAGATAGCCAATAGTCTGCAATTCACCCGCAATATAGCCGGGGCGAAAAGAAGCGACGGCGACGCCTTGAAGTTTTTTGTTGTCGTCTCTCAATGTGAAGACAAAAAACTTTTCACTGCGTTCGCGAAGAAATGAAAAAAAATTATCGCCGCGTTTGTAGATCACTGCACTTTCTTTCGCGGCAAGTTCTGTCTGGTGGTAATACTCGAGCAACTCATCATTCTCCGCCGGACTTGCCAGCGCAATATGCGGAAATTCACTGAGGAGATCACTAAGCTTCAAAGACATTGTGAATGAACTCTTGAATGTTTTTTTCGAGCTGGTTTAAGTCACCGGTATTTTCTATGACAAAATCTGAAAGTTTTTTCTTTTCTTCAATGTCGAGTTGATTTGAAAGAATGCTTTCTGCAAGTTCGCGTGATGAATGATCGCGTGCCATGAGACGTTGAATTTGAATTTCACGGGGAGCGTAGACGCAAACTGAAACATCTACAAGAAGGTGAAGTTGTTTTTCAAATAACAAAGGCACATCATAAACAATGGCAGCAGGTTTATCGAATAAGCTGTAAGCTTCTTTAAAAACTTGCGGAAGATGAGAGTAAATGTGGCCTTCAACCAGTGTGCGCGCATCTGGATTAGAGAAAACAATTTCGCGCAATTTTTTAAAATCAACGGCCTTGCCCGAAACTGCGGAAGGAAAATGCTGACGGATGAATTCAACCGTTTCAGGTTTTTGGTAAACTGTTTTTACGTTGGCATCAGCATCGATAATGGGCAAACCGTGTTTGCGCAACAGAGAAGCAACGGTGCTTTTCCCCGTGCCGATTCCTCCTGTAAGTCCGATGATTGGTACAGGAATATTGTACAGGCGGGATTCAGCTGTCAGCTTTACTAAATTATTTTTGAGCTTTTTCATTTCGTTTAGCCTGATTCCAGTAAACGTCCATCTGTTCCTGATTCATGCTTTCCAATTGAACCCCTTTGGCGAGCATCAAATCTTCCATTGCATGAAAGCGACGCAAGAATTTTTTATTGGCAGCACGAAGAGCATCGTGTGGATCTATGTCGAGATGGCGGGCAAGCTGGGCCACTGAAAAAAGAAGATCGCCCATTTCTTCAAATACGGCTGCCTTGTTAAGTTCACGGTTGGGAGCAAGTTCTTCTTTAAGTTCCTGCCATTCTTCTTCAACTTTATAGGCCACCTGAGAGTAATCATCCCAGTCGAATTTTATATCGTTGGTTTTTTTGCCAATCTTTACCGCAGACATCAGTGGTGGTGCGTTTAACACAGAAGAGGTAATGCGATGGTGAGTTTTCTCGCTGTCTTCGCGCGCTTTCTCTTCTTTTTTTATTTGTTCCCAATTAATGAGAACCTGTTCCGGCGAAAGGGTCGTATCTTTGTTTTCAAAAACGTGCGGATGACGGCGGACAAGCTTTTCTGAAAGTTTTGCGGCCACAGATTCAATATCAAACAGACCGTTTTCAGACGCCATTTGCGAGTGAAGTAAAACCTGCAATAAAACGTCTCCGATTTCTTCTTCCATTTTTTTAGGATCTTTTTCTTCGACCGCTTCAATGTATTCGTAAGATTCTTCCAGTAAATACTTGAGCAATGACTCATGGGTTTGCTTCAAGTCCCAAGGGCAGCCTGTTACCGGTGTTCTTAATTCTTTGATGACATCTTTTAGTTTTTCAAAATTACTTTTCATGTGGTACCTTTTTAGGGATGAAATTAAGCATAACTCTAAATGATAGTGGAATAAAAAGACAGCCTAGTAAAGGTATTATCGGCCTTTCCGATGTTCTTCCTGTTGTCGAAAAAACGTTTCTGGAATTCCTTAAAAAGAACCCTCACTTCAAGGGTGTCAAAGAGGTGACTATAACGCTTACGCTTTGTGGAAAAGCGAAGATAAAAAAGCTGAATAAAGACTATCGCGATAAAGACTATGCCACAGACGTCCTTTCTTTTCCGATCTATGAAAACCTGAGACCGGACAAAAAATCAAAAGAAAGAACTTTGCCTCAAGTTGAATTAGGGGATCTGGTTATCTGCCGTGACGTTGCAAAGACACAGGCAAAAGAATTTGGTATAACGTACGTTCAGGAAGTGATTCATCTTGCGAGTCACGGTTTTCTTCATCTGCTTGGTTTCGACCATGAGATCTCGGCAAAAGAAGAAAAAATCATGCAAGGATACGAAGACGATTTAGTGAAGAAAATTTATAAAAGGCTTACATAATGAATGAACAAATTCGCATCGAACTCAATGAGAAAAAACTCGATATAAAAAATTACACAGAAAAGCTCGATCTTCTGCGGAGGTCGCTTTGAAATTGAAAAGAAACAGAACCGCCTCGAAGAAATAAAACGCATCGAAGGCATGGAAGGATTCTGGGATGATTCCACCAATGCTGCCAAAATTCAGAAAGAAAAATCCGTCCTTGAAGAAATCGTCAATACCTATGTTCATTTAAAGCAGCTTTACGATGATTTCGATGTTTTACTGGATTTTGCAACCACAGAAAATGATGAATCGAGCGCTGAAGAGGCGATCGGAGTTTATAAGAATTTTCTTGCAGAATTTCAGTCTGCCGAACAAAAAGTTCTTCTTTCTGGTGAAACAGATCCGAACAATGCCATCGTGACTGTGAATGCCGGCGCCGGTGGAACTGAGTCGTGTGACTGGGCCTACATGCTTCTCAGAATGATCATCCGCTGGGCGGAATCTAAAAAATTTAAAGTTCAGGTTCTTGATACACAGGAAGGGGATTCTGCGGGCATTAAATCGGC
>DAIQAU010000024.1:21530-23133 GCA_036781565.1 Bacteriovorax sp.
CACTTGCCGACAAATATTGTCGTCGTTTGTCAGAATGAAAGATCTCAGCTTCAAAACAAGGCACAGGCGATGAAGGTTCTTCGTTCGCGTTTATATGAACTTGAAATGGATAAGCGACGGGCAAAAGAAGCAGAATTAGAGGCCAATAAAAAGGACATCGCTTTCGGCGCGCAGATCAGATCTTATGTTCTGCACCCATACAAACTGGTAAAAGATCACCGCACGGATTTCGAATCTTCACAGGCGGAAAAAGTCCTGGAAGGCGATCTTGATGAATTCATGGATGCCTATCTTCGCTGGCAGGTTGAAATGGCCACGCCGGTCCATGAGTAAAAAAGATGAAAAGTGCGCGCTTTAAATTATTCCTCACTTTGTTTTTAGATTCACCCGGCACAATTAAATTTGCAGTGGGAGTTCTGGCAGGAATGGCTTTTTCCATCGCCGTTATTTTATCGACATTGGGAATGATGGACGGTTTTGACCGCGCTTTAAAAACAGGTCTTAAAAAATCGGCCGGCGAAATAGTCATGAATTCCCGTACGGGAAATTTCTTCAAATTTACACCTGGACTCGAAGAAAAGTTCAAATCTCAACACATTGATCACTATGCCCCTTTTGTTCAATCCGAAAGTTTTCTTATTTTCAATGATGAAAGCCGGGGAGTTCTCGTTCGCGGAGTGGATGATTCTTATTCAGAAGTAGTCCAACTACCTCTCAAATTCAATGATGACGAAGTGGCAATCGGTTCTGAAATAGCACGCATTCACAATATCAAAATTGGCGATGAAATAGTCCTGACTTTTGCCCGCGGAAATTCTGGCGTTAAATCAATGCCCAGTCTGGAGCGATTTAAAGTCTCGCGCATTATTACTCACGGTGTGTATCAAAAAGATTCGCGCATTGTGTATCTGAAACTTGCAAAACTTCAGCAGATTCTTGCTCTGGGAAATCACATCAATATGGTCTCGATGAACCTTCCTGGCCACGATCCCAAAAATGATCTGGAAAAAATAGAAAATGCGTTGCCAGGCCTTCGCACGACATTCGGCAATGATTTTTATTTTAAACCATATTGGAGAGAGTTCTCTTCATTAATCGAAGCAGTAAAAGTTGAAAAAATCATGATCAGCCTGATTCTTCAGATGGTGGTCGTGATTTCCATTTTCAACATCCTGGCCTTCATTATTTTTATTAATGAGAAGAAATCCAAAGAGCTTTTTCTATTTAAGGCCCTGGGACTTTCAAAGAAAGCGATGGCCGATCTGTGGATGCAGCTGGTGCTGTTGATCTGGGTTCTCTCGTGCCTGCTTTCCATTGTGTTCGTGCAGATTTTTAAATTTTTGCTTCTGCATCTTTCACTCTTCGAACTGCCTTCTGAAATTTATTACATGCCCCGTATTGAACTCTATCTGACAGCAAAAGATTATGCTTTTGTCTTTGCACTGGCGCTGGTTTGGATCATGCTGATTACATATTATCTCCTGCGCAGGTTAAAACAAAAAAGCCTCCTCGAAGGATTGAGACAGGAATTTGCTTAAGGCAAAAAGGACTACAGAGAAATGAGCGTTATTATCAGACTGGAAAACGTCAAAAAATTTTATAA
>DAIQAU010000025.1:0-2642 GCA_036781565.1 Bacteriovorax sp.
GTATACTCAGAAATGCCCTTAAAGACTTCAGCGATGTGCTGAGGGTTTTCGGCCATTTCAATGACATTAGCTGTGTGTTGTTTGTGCAGAAACAGCAAATGAACTTTAGCTTGCGGGTAAATATCTTCGAAAGCATAAACATGATCGTTCTCAAAAACTTTTTTTGAAGGAATCGATCCGCTGATAATTTTACAAAATAGACAGTCTCCGCTCATTCTTATTCCTTTGATTCCTTGACTCTCTTGATTTTAGCACCAAGCTGAGCAAACTTTTCTTCCAGTTTTTCATACCCGCGATCCAGGTGGTAAACACGTTGTAGTTCAGTGTCTCCTTTGGTCGCCAGGGCAGCGATAATAAGCGCTGCTGAAGCTCTTAAATCAGTACACATAATCGGAGCTGCAGTCAGCTGACTTCCGCCTTCGATTACGGCGATTTTCCCTCTAAGGGTTATATTAGCACCCAGACGGATAAGTTCCGGTACGTGCATGAATCGATTTTCAAAGATATTTTCAGTGACAACTGAAATGCCTTTCACTTGGGTACAAAGAGCAATGAGCTGTGCCTGAGCATCGGTCGGGAAACCAGGGAACGGTGCTGTATCAACCTGACAACCTCTGAGCTCACTTTTATAAACCATGATCTTGTCGTCAGTCGTTTCAATTTTCGCACCCATCTTGCGAAGAACATCAATCACGTATTGCAGGTGAACCGGATTCATTCCTTCAATCGTGATATTTGATCCAGTTGCTAGTGCGGCCATCAGATAAGTTGAAGCTTCAATACGGTCGCCGATTGCTTCGTATGTAACTTCCTTAAGGCTTTTTACTCCTGTGACTTCCAGCTTCTGTGTTCCGATTCCTTTTACATTTGCCCCCATTGCATTGAGGAAATTGGCAAGATCATCGATCTCAGGCTCAAGGGCCGCATTTTCAATGGTCGTTGTTCCGTCAGCAAAGACAGCGGCCATCATAAGGTTTTCAGTAGCACCAACAGAAGGAAAATCCAGACGCAAATGCGTGGGCTGCATTTTTTTGACGTGCGATTCAACGTACCCAGCATTCAAATGAATTTCACAACCCATTTTCTCAAGGTTCACTAAGTGAAGATCGATAGGTCTCGTTCCGATGGCACATCCACCAGGAAGTGAAACTTTTGCTTTCCCGAGACGGGCCAGAAGTGGGCCAAGAACAAAAATAGACGCTCTCATTGTTTTAACGAGGTCGTAAGTGGCTTCGTGAGAATTCAATGTCGAGGCATCAAACGTAGTGACGTTACCATTTTTAGTCACAGTCACTCCAAGATTGGAGAGAAGCTTGATCATCGTTTTGATATCCTGAAGTTCAGGAATATTTTTTAAATGAATCGGTTTATCCGAAAGTAGAACAGCTGCGAGAATAGGCAAATAAGCATTTTTCGCGCGAGAGATGCGTACGTTTCCTGAAAGTGTACAAGGTCCGCTGATAATTAATTTGTCCATTGCTGTCCTCTATTTATTAAGGTTGCTTTCTCATTCTTAAAAAGCGATTTCTGCCGGTATAATCTTTGATCACTTCGACTTTTGCAAACCCTACTTTGCTTGCGATGTGTGCCAGGCCTTCAAGGTGATTTTCATGACCCTCGATCAAGCTGGTGCCGTCGTCATTCAGTTTCTTGAAAATGCTACGGAAAAAGTCTTCGAACCAAAGATCGTAGACCCCGTCATCCAAAAATAATGCCATGGCAGGTTCATAACTAAGTACCTGATGATGTACAGAATCGTGATCCGCACGCGATTTAATATAGGGCGGATTGGATAGAATCAGATCAAAATTCCCCTCAACGTTCACAAGGCGATCGCTCTGATGAAAGGTAATGTTGTGCTTGGCAGAAATAGCATAACGAAGGTTAAAAAAGTTTTCCTTCGCCAGTGTCAGGGCCTTTTCAGAAATATCCGTGGCGACGACATCCAGCTCTGCCACGTCTTCCATCATAAGGGTCAAAGCAATAATGCCGGAACCTGTTCCAACATCGATAACTTTGCACTTCTTTTTTTTGTAATTTCTGGCAATTTCCTGGGTTGCAAGTTCGACCAGGATTTCAGTTTCGCTTCTAGGGATAAGGACATCCGGCGATACTTTAAATAGTGAACGGTAAAAATACGCATAACCAGTAATGTATTCGAGAGGAACGCCCTCTTTTAATTTTTCAAAAAAGATAGTCAGTGGGTTTGTTCTGCTCGGCAGATAAGGAAACTCAAAAAGCTCCTCTGAGTCTACTCCGTTTAAAAAGGCGTGAAGCTTGATATCGTTTTTAAGACGATGAAGAGTGAGGCCAGGATAATGAGAAAGAAGCGATTTTTTTTCTTCGTTGTACAGAGTCTGTAAATACTCGCCCAATCTCTTGATTGTCATGACTTTTTAGTCCTCTTAGTCTTCTTGGCCTTTCATCAGTTCAGCCTGGTGGTGAGCGATAAGCGCATCTGTGATATCTCCCAGATCGCCGTTCATAACACCTTCTAGATTGTGAACAGTCAGACCAATTCTGTGATCAGAAATTCTGTTTTGAGGATAGTTATAGGTTCTGATTTTTTCTGAACGATCACCTTCGCCGATCTGGCCGCGACGTTCAGAATCGATTTCATCTTTTTGAGCCTTCACCATTTG
>DAIQAU010000025.1:2742-4890 GCA_036781565.1 Bacteriovorax sp.
GTTGAAGTGTGAACACGTCCCATCGTTTCAGTCTTTGGAACACGTTGAACGCGGTGAACTCCCGCTTCCCATTTAAGTTTTGAATAAACTTTTTCACCAGTGACGGTGAAAATAATTTCTTTTAGTCCCTGGTCACCTTCAGACATTGAATCAACTTCAATTTTGTAGCCGAGGTGGCGGAAATAGTTTTGATAAAGACGGAACATGTCAGCTACGAAGATTGAAGCTTCGTCGCCACCGGCCCCAGCTCTCATCTCGATAATAACGTTTCTGTCATCAAGAGGATCTTTCGGAAGGAGAAGAATTTTCAATTTCTCTTCCATTGGCCCGACCTGAGCTTCCAGTTCTGAAAGTTCAGCTTTGGCCATTTCGCGAAGATCTTCGTCTTTTTCATTGCGAAGAATTTCTTTGGAACCTTCAAGATCGCTTTTTAATTTTTTGTATTCTCTATAGACGTTAACTACTTCTTCAATGTTTGAACGCTCAGATGAGATTTCTCTGAATTCTTTCTGGCGGTCATAAATCGTAGGGTCAGCGAGCTTTTCAGTTAATTGCTCGTAACGGTTAACAACATTTTCTAACTTATCAAACATCGACATGGGAAATTAGCCTTCTAAAAAATCTTTAAGTTTAAAATTACTGTTTTCAATATCAGAAAGAAGAGAGAAATCGATCTCATCAACAGTGATGGTTTTTTCTTTCGCTTCTTTCAAGTTGTATTTCTCTTCAAGGAACAAGACCGCTTTAATGCTCGCCAGAGCAATTTCAAGCTGGCGGTCATCGGGTTCTCTCGTCGTTAGTTTTTGTAATAGTCTTCCCGGGTAGCTTAGAACTTTTCCCAAAGTCGAATTGGGATCCTTTCCTACAAATTTAATTAACTCGTAAGAAATTCCGGCTATCGGGAGTGTCAGTGCTACTTTAAAAAGCATTGCATAGAGGTGCTTTACTACTACCGGTGCATTTACACCGATCGGAACGATGGCAAAAATGACAGCGAATAGAATAATTGAAACAAACATCAAAAAGAAAATAAAGGTCGTTCCACAGCGAGGGTGAAATGTCGGATGTCTTCTGGCGTTTTCAATAGTGAGTTCTTCACCAGCTTCAAACGTCGAAATCGATTTGTGTTCAGCCCCGTGGTACTGGAATACTTTTTTGATGTCCGGAAGAAAACTGATCAACCAGATATACGTTAAAAAGATAAAGGCTTTAATCGTTCCGTCTATCGCATGGAACTGCCAGCTTTGAAGATCCCACTTGGCCCCACTGAATTTTTCAATCAGTGCAGTCAGTGCGTGAGGAAGGAAAACGAATAAGCCAATTCCAAAAGCAAACGAAAAGGCAATTGACACAAATGTGGCAAATCCTACTTTCTCTTTTGATTTTTTGTCTTTTTCGTACTCAGCTTCCGTCATCCCTTTTTTCAAAGCTTCTTTCTTGTTCTCTTCATCCATAGCGATGTTCGCTGAATAGTTAAGAGAGACAACTCCGTTGGCCATCGTCTCAATGAGAACGAGGACGCCACGAAGAAAAGGTTTTTTTAAAACGGCTAGTTTATTAGATAGCCCAAACCATTGGTCGCGTCTTAAACGGATTGCTCCGTCCGGTTTTCTGACCGCTACGACAAAGGCATTGGGAGATCTCATCATGACGCCTTCGATGACGGCCTGGCCGCCAATCGAAGCGTATTGTTGAGTGATAAGAAGAATAATCTTTTTAAGCGTACTTTTTTTCATAAATTAATTAAGAATTCATTGAATCCAAAAAGTCTGCATTGGTTTTTGTCTTAGTGATTTTAGAAAGAACAAATTCCATTGCATCGATTGGAGCCATTGCGTGAAGAACTTTTCTGAGCAGATATGATCTTTGAAGATCAGCTTGCGCCATAAGAAGGTCTTCTTTACGAGTTGATGATTTGTTGATGTCGAGAGCCGGGAAAATTCTTTTCTCAAGAAGTTTTCTGTCGAGTTGAATTTCCGAGTTACCTGTACCTTTGAATTCTTCAAAGATAACTTCATCCATTCTCGACCCTGTATCGATAAGAGAAGTAGCGATGATCGTAAGCGATCCACCACCTTCAATATTTCTAGCAGAACCGAAGAATCTTTTTGGTTTGTGAAGAGCGTTCGAGTCCACACCACCAGAAAG
>DAIQAU010000025.1:4990-19377 GCA_036781565.1 Bacteriovorax sp.
AGAAGAACGATCAGAACTGAATCAGGGTGGTTTGTCGTAATGGCGTTTGCGATGTCCTGAAGAAGAACTGTCTTACCAGCTTTTGGAGGAGCAACGATCAAACAACGTTGTCCAAAACCTTGAGGAACAAACAAATCGATCAAACGAGTTGAGTAGTTTGTCGGAGCGTATTCAAGATTGATTTTTTTCTCAGGATAAAGTGGAGTCAAGTTATCGAAGAGAACTGTCTTCTTATGTTTTTCAGGAGACTGAGAGTTGATCTCGTTAACTTTTACAAGAGCGAAATAGCGCTCGCCTTCTTTTGGTGGTCTGATTTCACCTTCAACAGAGTCCCCTTTTCTCAAACCGAATTTTCTGATTTGTGAAGGAGAAACATAAATATCATCTGCACCCGGGAGGTAGTTATAAAGCGGCGATCTGAGGAAACCGAAACCATCCGGAAGAATCTCGAGAACACCGTTTCCGAAAATCCCTTTATCTTCTTTCGCTGTCGCTTTCAGAATGGCGAAAATCAGTTCGTGTTTTTTTAAGTTACTTGGGTTTTCGATTTGTAGTTCTTCGGCCATCGTTGTGAGTTCGGCGATGTCTTTTTCTCTGAGATCGTTGAGATGCATTTGAAGGTGACTCCTGTTTTGCGTGTAAAATATTTTGAAAAAAATAAAAAAGAATTAATTGAAAAACCGAATTTGTTGAAACCTCTTATTTATTGATTTTTTCGGTGAATGGTCGGGGGACGTTTTTGATACTTCTATATTAACCTTTGACGTTTTTCTGTCAAGAAATAAGACCTGAAAATACGGCTTGTCCCGCCCTACTTAATGCGCTATAAGCGCTCTATATGCTAGATTTTGCATCGTATGAACGTTTTAAGGTCCTTGTTAATAAAAAGATAATGGCCATCGATTTCGGGACCAAAGTAGTTGGCACTGCTTTTTTCTGCCCCGGGCGAGACCCTTTTCCCTATATAGGCGAGAAGATCATTTTCAAGTCTCAGACAGACACCATTGAACAACTAAAAAAAATAATCGATGAAGAAGCGGTGGAGGTTCTGGTTTTGGGAGTGCCTTATTTTATCGATGGAAAAGAAAGCGAAACGACAAAGATGATAAAAAATTTCGGTGTGCTACTTCAGACTGCTTTTCCTCTATTGCAGTTCTTTGAGCAGGACGAAACGCTGACAACAAAAGCGGCCGAAGAACGCATGAAGAATTCCGCTCAGTTTAATTTTAAAATCGATTTCACTATGATCGACTGTGTCTCAGCGACGATCATTCTCGAAGATTTTATCCGTTCTTAATTCGAATTCGCCCAACCAGACATTGATCGGAAAACTCCATTGTTTCCATTGGTAAGAAACTGATCGCCTTTCTGTGCTTTTATTTCTTCCAGCATTTTTTTTAAGTTAGCTTTTTTCAACTGAGCAGCGGCTTCCGTTCCTGCAGGGGCAAGATAGATTTCATTGTAAATATGATAAACGAGTTCATTTATATTCCGGACTTGATTTCCCTTAGAGTCCAGCGCATCAGCGACAATTTTTTTAGCGACAGTTCCATCGCCTTTAACACTTGCTTCGATTGCATTTTTCAACGGCTGATTGATTAGACTCACGTCTGCCTTCAAGGTTCTGTTTTTCTTTCTATAGGCTTCTTCCGCAGCTTCTCTTTCAAGTTTAGCCGCCCGTAAATAGTATTCACTGGCCGCTTCCAGCTCACCTGGACCAGCGATAACATCCTTGCCGTTCGCTTTAAGTCTCATTCCTTTTGCATCACGAGGCAGGCGAAGTTTTTCAGCTTCACTTAAAGCTTCTTTCATTCCTAATTTTGCTGCTTTGTCAGCAGGACTGGCGATAATCGGAGCGACAACTTCAGCAGCAGTAGTTGAAGAAGTCGAAGAAGCTGCATTCGTTTTAGCTGCGACTTTTGTCACAGCAACAACCGGTTCTTTGTAAGGCAATCCTTTGGCCAGTCTGATTTCTTCTGTTTTTTTCGCAGCAAGAATGGCATCGATTTCAGCGCGGCTGAATCCTGCGGCTTCAAGAATCGCTTTAGGGTTGGCCTTCATGAAAGCTTCTGAGGTTGTCGCAGGAAGAGTCTGTACCTTTAAAATGGCAGCTGATTTTTCAGCGCTGAAATTCTCTACTCCCAGAACTTTTTTAAAGTGAGTTGTAATGGCGTTGATATACCAGGGATCTTTAATTTCACCGGCAATTCCAGCTTCCATTAAGGCCCTTCTTTCTTGGGCCGAAAATCCAGCTTCTTTAAGGATGCGTGCTTTCTGAGCGAGATCGTCCTGAGTATAAGTAAAATACCCACGGTCAGGTTTTCCAATTTCATGCGCGCGAATCAACGCTTTTTCTTCGGCATCTGTTAAAACTCTTTTGGTGCCGTTTTCACTGAGGATCATCGCCGCTGCTTTTTTTCGATCAGCATTCGTTAATCTGGCCGCATCAGTTAAATTCACTTTCTCTCCGGCCGCAACCGCGCGATTGACATTGCCGAGAGCTTTTTTAGATTTAACAACCGCAGTAATTTTTGTGACGGCCGATTTGATTCCCATCCCCATCACCGTATCTGTAATAAGAGAAGTCACCCCAGCACAAACCATTTCTGCTTTCACTTTCGGTGTATAACATTCATAGCGAACCTGAGCGGCAGCAATGGCCGATTTCAACAGCTCGGCAATGCCCGGCCCCTGATCTTTTTTCGCAGCCTCAAGCTCAGCAGGCTTCTTACCTGTGTTGATAGCAGCTATTCTTTCGTTCATCAGAACATTCTGATAATTTTGATAGCGCGCCCACAATAATTTATCGACTTCCGCGCAACTCGCTTCTTCTAGCCAACGCCCAAGAAATTGTTCACTTAATTTGAAACGAGAATCTTTAATGGAAAGGTTAAAAGCAGTCAGTAGTTCTCTTTTTTTATCGATGCTGGCATTACACAATTGTGTATCGTGAAAACCTTTCGCCACTGCTTCAGCAAGTTGGCCCGGCAGCTTGACCAAGTCAACCAGTTGCTCACCGGACAATTTAATTCCGTTCCATACGCAGGAAGTGAGACTCATATTTGATAACTTATTTTCTTCAATTGATTTTGAATCACACTGAATGATTTTCTTTTTATCTTCACCTTCAAGCTCGGCTTCGAGGTCAGCGCATTTATACTCTTCACGCTGAAGCATACACGCAGAAGAAAATCCACTCTTGGCAAGATGGACGATGGAGTTCAGTGATGTGTTGGGTGATTTACATTGTTGAGCGAAGGAGGCAGGTATCAGTGCAAATAGTATTATAATGAGAGAAAGAAATTTCATTTTTAAATCTCCATCGCTTCATTCTAGGGTAGACTCCTGTATTTATAACTAGGAATTTATATCCACTTATAGGAAAGGTCTGCTACCTCAATTAACCTATAGATATTATGACAAAAAAACACACTCTTTTTTTAATCGGAGCTCCTGTGCTTGCCCTCCTTTTAGTGGCACTCAGGGTTTATTACACAGCTGTCGTCTGGAGATATCCAGGTCCGGATGCAGACTTCCTCATTAGTCCAAGCGAGAATTTTTCTTCTATTAATGCTCGCCTTTCAAAACAACAGCTCATTAAATCAGCGCGACTCTTTCATCGCTATTCCCAGATAAAAGGAGTCATGACAAAGTTTAAAGCTGGTCACTACATCATCAGACATAATTCAAATTTGCTCGATGTTTTTAATACATTGATCTACGAAAGAAGTGCAGCGATGCTGTTCACAGTGCCTGAAGGCAGAAACATGTTCGAGATCGCCAAGATGCTTGAAGAGAATAAAATTACGTCTTATTCAGATTTCATCACTCTTGCGAGAGACAAACAATTTTTAAAAGAACTGGGAATCAATGATGCTGATTCTGTTGAAGGCTACCTCTATCCCGAAACGTACGATTTCAGTCCTAATCTTCCGGCGAAAGCAGTGATCAAAACGATGGTAAACCAATTCAAAAAGAAGACGGCCGATATCGATATGACAATTGGTCATCTCACGCCTAAACAGGTGCTGATACTTGCTTCGATGGTTGAAAAAGAAACTGGTGATAAAAAAGAAAGACCCATGATCGCGGGTGTCTTCTTAAACAGACTTCAAAAGAAAATGCGTCTTCAATCAGACCCGACGACAATCTATGGCGTGTATGAAAAATACAAAGGGAACCTGACAAAGAAAGATTTACTCGCACCGACCGATTACAACACCTATACCCTCTCAGCTTTGCCAATCGGTCCTATCTGCAACCCAGGGATTGATGCCATCAAAGCGGTCTTGCGGCCGGAAATGCACCACTACCTCTACTTTGTCAGTATGAACGATGGCACACATGTTTTTTCAGAAACATATGAACAACATGAGGCCGCTGTCCAAAAATGGCAACGAACGGTTAAAAACCGCGAAGGCAGAAGCTGGCGGGATCATAAAAATCAGTAAGAATTAAAGGTGAGCTTCGACTGCTTTCAGAGTTCTTCTTGCGTAATCTCTGACCAGCATGTCTTTGTCGCTTGAAAGTCTCTTCAGTGTATCAACAGAAGTTAAAGGGTTTTTTGCAACTTCGTGACGAACTGTAATGGAAACGTGGCGAGTAAGGATATCGAGAATTCTTGGAGTCACGTTTTTAGATTTCGCAAGCTCAAGAGCAACACCCGGCTTATCTTCCTTCAGGAATTGAAACATTCTTTCTTCATCTCTGCATTCGCGGACCAGGGCCAGATATTCTTCAGCGTGCATTACTTATCTCCAAAAACTATACGTGCTTAAAGCTTCACCTATGTTAATCATCAGTGGATTTCTTGTAAACTTTTTTGACACTTTTGTCCTCTCAAATTGTCCATATCTTAGACGAATTCGCGGCGGATTACTGAAAGGAAATGGTAGTTTTTTCCCTTGTGTCAAAAATAAAATCCAGTGTACAATTTATTCTGTTGCGTCCCATGCGTTAGTTTATAACTTGCATGACACTACTACTGAGCTCACAAAATAATGGAAGAGAGCTCTAATTCAAGGAGGAATGTGTGGAGAAGGCAAAAATGGAAAAGTTTAAAACACTACTCCTGCAGGCTAAAGTAAGAATCATGAACGGCGGTATTCTTCGTTCGACTGAAGACTTGACTGTATCTCCGGATGACCTTGCTGATGAGGCAGATCTAGCAACAAGTGTTATTAACCAACAAGTCACTTTTAACATGAGACAAAGAGAACTCGGCAAGCTTAAGGCCATTGACGACGCTCTTTATAGAATTGAGCAGGGCACTTATGGCCACTGCGAAGAGTGTGATGAAGCCATTGGTGAGAAACGTCTGGAAAACCAGCCATGGACAACTCTTTGTATTACACACGCTGAAGAGCAGGAAAGAGAAAACCAGAAGTTCATCAAGGCCGTTTAATTAGATCTCACGATTTTTTTCTCACAACAACACCAGCATATTAAAAAAGCCACCCTTGAGGTGGCTTTTTTATTTGATCAGCATAAGTTCGCCGATCGTGAATAATGTTTGAATGGCCTTTTGGGTTTGGCCATTTCCTTTTTCATCTGCTCCTCTTCCAGAACTTTTCGCAGCATTTTTCCGTCGTGACCGATGACCCGGTTCTCACACGAGAAGAGACCCATCGAAAGAAGAATAAATAAAAAATAAAATCTAAAAAGTCCGTTTTTCATGCTATACCTCGCACGCCCATCCTCAGGCGGCACCATTCTTGGCACCTATCTCTAAGCTAAGCAATTGAGAGGCCAATGAATTAGTGTCATTTTTTCACTGTTTCCCCTTCAAGCCCCTGTTTTGCTCTATAAATGAGCTATCTCATAACTAAGGAGTACGCATGAAAACATTAATGACTTTCGCCCTGTTTACGATGATTGCCGGTTCTGTCTCAGCTGCAACTCTTCCCGTTCTTCACTGTGTAGGCACTGAGCCTTTCTGGGGAGTAACAACATATACAAAAGGTGTTGTGGCCTTCGACTCTCCTTCAATGGAAGGAAGATCTTTTTATCCTTTCAGCTCAATTCAAGAAGCGGCAGGAACTGGTCCTGGATTCGCTTTTCAGATCGAGTCGCATGATATTGGAAACAAAACTATTAAGATGAGCGTAGTCAAAGCTGAGTGCAATGACGGCATGTCAGACACTTTGTATGAATATAACGTTTTGGTAGAAGCTAACGACCAACTTCTCTATGGTTGTTGCAATCCAATTAAATAAAAGAATTTATAGCTAATTTTTATGGATGCCTGGTGGGCGTCTATTTTTTAGACAGCTCACCAAGGTTTGTTCGATTGATTTTTAGACAGCTCTCTTAAACCGTTAATTTGACTGACTGTTCTCTTGGCCCAAAGCTTGCTCTTTTAGGGGGAGAACAGAATAAGCGAAAGACTATTTCGCGGACTCATTAAAGGATTATTATGAACAAGCTGACACTCAAAAAGATCATCTTAGCTCATGTGATTGCCACATTGTCATTCCAGGCAATGTCTCAATCTCTTCCCGCTCCACGCACTGTCATCACTAAGTCTGAAGAAAAGCCTTATTTTGATGAAAAGGATCTAAGCTCTAATTATGTTAGCTGGGGTGTAAATCCATCTAATCCTGCAAGCATCAATCTTCTGGAAGCCTGGAAGAAATTTAAAAAGAAAAAAGAAATCGTCGTTGCCGTTGTTGATACAGGTATCGATCGCGAGCATCCATTTCTTGAAAAGAATATCTTTGTAGAAAACGGTAAAGTTGATCCGTCGAACTTTGGTGTCGACTTTTCAAAAGATAGAAAAGGAAAAGGAATGCCGGTTGATAACCACGGTCACGGCACGCACGTTTCAGGGATCATTAAATCGATTTATCCTGAAGTAAAAATTCTTGCTCTTAAGTATTACAATCCAAACGCCTCAGGCGTAGATAATTTAAATTCAACAGTTGAAGCTCTTCGCTACGCTGTTGATCACAACGTTGATGTTATCAACTACTCTGGTGGTGGTCCTGAAGCAGCAGCAGAAGAACTACGTGTTTTAAAGGAAGCAGAAAGAAAAGGGATTCTTGTTGTCGCAGCAGCTGGTAACGAAGAATCAAATATCGATGACAACAAGAAAGCGTACTTTCCGGCAAGCTATGGTCTGAAAAACATCATCACTGTTACAGCTCATGATGAAGACCTGAAGATTTTGAATTCTTCAAACTATGGACGCTCTAGAGTTGATATCTTTGCTCCTGGTTACAGAATTAAATCTTCACTGCAAAACGGACGTACTGGGTATTTGACAGGAACAAGCCAGGCAACAGCATTCGTGACAGGTGTAGCGGCGCTGATCAAGTCTGAGTATCCACAGCTTTCAACGGAAAAAATTAAAGAAATCATTAAAGCTTCAGCAAAAAGAGAACCCACGATGGAAGGAAAATGTGCAACGGGTGGACGTCTTGATGCTGGTTCAGCTCTAAGCCTTGCAGCTCAAATTGCCGGTGAACCTGAACAAAGAAGACAACTGGCGAATGCAACGGAACCAAAAGAAGGAAAAATCATTTACCGAATTGCGAACTAATTATTTCTCTTAAATAGACGGCCATGAATAAAATCGTGGCCGTTATCAATAAAGCTTTTAAGGCAAATTCCACTCTCAAAACGCCCCACAATTTAAAATCCAAAAATGATTGCTGCCATTTTTTTTCAGCTTGAATATTGGCCTGAGTATTTTGTAGATAGAAAAGAAGTTCACGTCCGACAAGGCTTGCATCATTTTCTTCAAGCACCGTCTGAATCATGAGCGCAGACACATTGTAGCGCAACAGTTCATCGATAATTTCCATGCTTTCAGCATAAAAAAGCTTACGATTTTCCTTCACCAGCTCTTCATCGGAATGAAACGCTTCCAAAAGATCTGTGAAACGCTTAGATAGGTTTCTTTTATAGCTGTTGGCATATTTTGACGTCTTATCTTCAAACTGAGGAAAAAAGCGGTAAAAAGCGTGCTGGCCTTCAACGTAGCGCTCTTTAATTCCATAAAAACTTTTTGGACCAAATGGGTCTCCGATTGGATGGTACATCAGTGAACGACCACAGGCTTCACAGAGATTGTCTGTGAGAAAAACAGACTTACACGACGGGCATCGTTTGACCGGTTTGTACGCCGTTTGCGGAATATGGAGCGATTCTGCACTTGAATTGAAATCGTAATTCATAATGAAAAGTTTAAAGTGAAAAGTCTCTCATTGGCAAATAATCCCAAATTATTTACGATCAAGTATGATTTCTAAACTCAATTCATTATCCAACTTGCCAAGACACCAGGACGTATTCATTTCATTCATCGGCGGACTTTTTTACGCCAGTGGATTCCCTTTTCATTCGGGGCATTCCTTTTTTCTGGGATCAGTCGTTGGATTCTTTCTCTTCAACTTTGCTCTTTTAAAAGAAAACACAGTCAAAAAGCAGATGTTGATTGCTTTAACATTCTCTTTGGGTTTTTACCTGCTTGGTTTCTATTGGATTCCCTATACGTTAAAAGAATTCGGAGGATTGCAGTTTCCAGTAAATCATCTTCTGGGTCTGCTTTTTTCTCTGGTTATTATTCCTCAGGTTTATATTTACACAGCAGTTCAAAGAAAACTCAAAAGCCCCGCCGCTCTTGCAATTTTGTATGTAGTCCTTGAGCAATTTGTCCCACAACAATTCCCCGCTCATCTTGGTCACTGCTTTCTTTCTCTCGCGCCGGAATTGCCTTTAAGACTAGCTCCTGTTTTTGGAGTACCGGTTTATTCTTTCCTTGCGGCCTTTGCTGCATTAACTGCAGTTGATCATATCAGACACAAAAAATTACCTGCATTCTCTTATGGGCTCATCGCTTTGATGGTTGTTTTGAATTTTATTTTACCAGCACCTTACAAGGGTCCGGAACTGCCGCCACTAAATGTCCGAATTGTTCAACCCAACATCGGAAATTTCCTGAAAATAACTTCTGAACGCGGAGAATTTAATTCTCTCAAGAGCGTCTTCGACAGTTATTATGAATTGAGCACAAAACCCTCAGCTAAACCGCTCGATCTGATTGTGTGGCCTGAAACTGCTTTTCCTACTTTAATCTCAAGTGATGTCATGAAAAGCAGCAACGACCTGCGCATTCCTGGAACACTTTCCCAGATCATCGAAAAAACTCAATCTGAACTTTTTATCGGCGGCTATGATTTAAAACCCAGCGAAGGACCTGGCGATCAGCAAAGTCAGTACAACTCCGCTTTCCTCTTCGGAACTGATCAAAAGCTGAAGGAAGTCTATCGTAAAATTCACTTGATCCCATTTGGCGAAGGCTTACCGTTTGGACCTCTCAATGAACCTTTAAGTAAAGTTCTCACTAACGTTTCTTATTTTGCCGAAGGAAAAACATTTCCAATGTTCAAAACTCATAACGACATTTCATTCATCAGTGTGATTTGTTATGAAATTCTTTTTTCAAATTTTCTTCGCGAGTTTTTAAATAATCAAACAACACCGCCACAATTTCTGGTGAACCTGACGAATGATTCGTGGTATGGCGATACAGCTGAGCCACTTCAACATCTCTTCTTAGCTAAATGGCGAGCGCTTGAATTTAATATTCCCCTGATCCGTTCTACGAATACAGGAATTACAACAATCATCATGCCGGATGGATCTGAGTCGACCAGACTTGGCCTGAATCAAAAAACAGTACTCGATTATGAAATGAAAATGTTTACCAGACAAAGCACAGTCTATCAGACATTTGGTCTTTGGCTGACTTTGCTTCTGGCAGGTGTTTTCTACGGCATCGAAAGATTCGCAAAAAGAATTAAGGCTTAAGCGAAAAACCTTCTTTCAATAAATCGTGCAATCTGATGAAGCCGAGAAATTTCTTGTCTTCAACAACAGGCAGAACCTGAAAAGAATGCGATTTTCCTTCCATCAATTCCAGCGCTTCATAAGCAAGATTTTCCGGCCCAACACTTGTTGGTTTTGTGTTCATGATTTCAGCCACTGCCGTTTTTAAACCAGCATTGTCTTTTGTGAAAGTTCTTCTGATGTCGCCTTCTACAAGAATGCCTTTGAATGTTCCATTGTCGACTACGGCACAGCCGCCGACAGGATATTTAGTCATGAGAAGAATGACTTCCTGAAGAGTATGCGTTGATTCAACAACAGGACATTGAGATTCCCTGATCATTAAATCTTTTACTTTCATACGCAAAGATTTTCCCAGAATTCCGCCCGGATGGTTAACAGCAAAACCTTCTTTTGAAATTCCTGTGAGAGCTTCATAAAGAACGGCCATGGCATCTCCCATGGCGAGAGCCAATGTTGAACTTGTTGTGGGCGCCTGATTATTCAAACAGGCTTCTTTTTCGACAGAGCAATCGAGAACAATTCCGCATTCATCTGCAATAGGTGAATTAACAGCACCAACGAGGGCCACTCTGTGCTCTGTTTTGGTTGTAAGAAATGGAAGAAGTTTTAGAATTTCTTCTGTTGTACCCGATTTACTGAGGAAAACCAGGGCATCTGATTTTCTCACGCGCCCCAGATCGCCATGAAGAGCTTCGGTGGGATGCAGATAGAATGAAGGCAGTCCCAATGATGTAAATGTTGAAGCTAGTTTCTGGGCAATAATGCCGGACTTGCCTACTCCACAAAAAATGAGGGCCGATTCAGTAGATTGAAGTTCATGAAAAAGTTTAACTAATTTCTCGACCTGATCTTTTCCTGAACTTTCCATCAACATGGCCGCTCTTTCGAGTGCCTTTGCTTCAAGTCTCAAAACATCTGCCATGGTCTTTGTATGAGTCATACTGAACTTCCTGTGGTCCTTCTTTTAGCTTTCTCTATTTTTTAATATTAGATACAATGTTTGTAAGATGATAAAAAGCTTTTTACAAGTAATAAAGATTTCTTTAGTGGGGATGACGGCCTGTTTCCTTTTGTCTGGCTGCTCTTCTTATGAGAATTTCAAGCAGGTCAGCGAAGAACTGGAAATTCCAAGTCAGGTTTATCGCGCTGATTACAACAAAGTCTGGCAGGAAGTTTTAAAGATCACCAATAAGTACGACCGCGAAGTTTATAACCAGGAAGCCGGCGTAGTTAAAACGAGATGGATCGACAACACACTCGAATTGAACTTTGCGGATTCTTTCGGTTCCAACGACGCCGTCAAATCGGCCCAATTTAAATTAATCATTAACGTCGTCAAAGGCTATCGCGGAAACAAAGAAGTCTGCAAGGTCACCGTTTTTAAACGCCAGAGAGTTGAACAGGATTTTCTTCAAGGATGGAAAGTCATCCGCAGTGATGGAATTCTGGAAAGGGCCATTCTCTATCGCCTGGAACGCGCTCTCGCTATCGAGTCTAAGCTTCAGGAAATCGAAGAAAAGAAATCGAAAGAAGCTGAAAAGAATTTCTAATTTAAGAATTATTCAATGGTCGTGTTAAGCGCCATTCTTTGCCAGAACACTCTCTTGGATTTGATATCACTGTCAGGTGATTTTTTACCTGTGATTCTTGTTAAGGCGACATCAACTTCATTGAAGATATCGTTGTATTTATCTTTTTGGGCCATCTTTAAAAGCGGCTCTTTGGCCTTTTCAAACTGCAACTCACCTACAGTCAGAATCACTGATTTGATAATGTTTGAACGCTTAGTTTTCAACGCTTTTCCATTTAATGTAGGCTGATAATAATTTTTCTTATCATAAAGCATCGCCCAGACTTGAGGTGCTGACGTTTTGATTTTGAGAGCTCTGATATTTTCGAGGGCCTGCGAACGAACAATGAATGAATCATCATTCAATAACATCGCATAGTGAGAACCATAACTTTCCTGCTTTAGGGCGAGAAGAGTTTTCAAACTGGCCATTCTCATTACCCAGTGGGGATGTTTCAGGAATTTAGAAAGAAAAGGAGCTGATTTCTCTCCCATAATCTGGCCTAGAAGAAACGTTGCAACCCAACGGTTTTTGTCCGGGTATTTTCCGTTTTTCATAACTTCAATAAGAGCTTCTACGGATTGACCGCCATGCTTTAAGGTTTCAGCCTTAAGGGCAGCCATTTGTTTTTTATCTGAATACTCCAGACTATATTTTTGAAGAAGAACATCTTTTACTTCAGTCGCATTTATCGAAGCATTGACTGAAAAACTGACTGTTAATGCTGCAAGGACTGAGCATCTCTGGAGAAATTTAAGTTGAGTATTGAACATAATAAATTTCTCCTTCGTTTCTTAACCGAGCATTTTTTCAAATTCAGATAGCAATTCTTCTGCTGATTTTTGTTCACCTTCAACAACCGGCACTTCAGGAACTTCCATAACCGGAGGTGCTGCCTTCGGAGCAGGTTGAGATTCCGCAATAGCCTTGGCCATTTCTGCTTCAAGATCAAGTTCAGGCTCGACTGCTGCTGGTGCAACCGGTTCAACTGCTTTAGGTGCTGGAGCAGGAGCTCCGCGCTTAAGGGCCGCAAGCTCAGCTTTAAGCTGATCATTCTCTTGTTGAAGTCTTTTTAAATTAGCGAGATCTTCTTCGATAATTTCATATTCTTTTAATCTTTCGCGAAGATCATTGCGCTCGTTTGTCACGGCTTGAAGATCGCGGGACAAATTTGCATCGCCGCCGCCTGAGGCACGCGCATCAGAAAGTTGTGATTGAAGTGAAGAAATTTCTTTTCTTAAAATATCAACTTCAGCCCCGCCCTTTCCTGAGCTTGCCGCAAGTTCCTGCATTCTTTTTTCAAGATCCGTAATCTGTTTATTGCGATCATTCAGTTTTAACGTGAGCGAAGCTATCTCTGCATTTTTTTGGTTTACTTCTTCAGAAGCAGAACCAACTGAAATATTCATTGAACTTGGCAGATCACCAACAGGCACAACAGAAGGAATGCCATTACCGATATCAAGTCCACCTCCTCTGAAAAGAGATGATTTGAGTGCCGTCGAATTTTGAATAATTGAATCGAGATAATTTTTTACAACACTCGCTGGAATTTCATGTGAGAGTTGATGAAATTTTTTTCTGTTATAAAACCAATAGACCACAATAGCTGCCATCGTCAGAAGGAGCAGCATACTGAAAACAGTAATTGTTTCATCAGTAAATTTGGTGAGAATTAAACGTAATGTTTCAGACACGGTCCCTTCCTAGGATAACGGATAACTAACATTAAAAATTATAAGCTATTAGAGAATTTTGACAAGATCTCGCTATGAAGAGGCGCCCTTGCCGCCACAATAGTCTCTTGAAAGGGATGGAATTTCTGACCGCTGTAATCGGTTACCTTTACTCCCGACTCAAGACAGATCAATCCAGCAGCTGAAACATCCCAGGCCGCAAGCCCTCTTTCCCAGAAGCAATCGAAGATTCCCTTGCTCACATAACATAAATCGAGCGCCGCGCTTCCCATTCTGCGAATCCCGCGGGAAGTTCCGACCATATTTTTAAAAAGTGTAAACTCTTCTTCAAAGACCGCACCTTTCTCTGTTGTAAATCCCGTGACCATCAAAGAATTCTTCAGCGTTTTTTTATTGCTCGCCTGCTTGATTGAAGTCGGGCGAGAATTCTTTTTCCAAAGATTGATCAATTTAGTCCCTTTTCCTTTCACAGCAAAGAAGCATTCTCCAGAAGTGGGACGAAGAACGACGCCTACAACCGGTTGGCCAAAGTGAACCAGAGAAATACAGACGCCATAATAATCCAGACCATTCAGAAAATTATTTGTTCCATCAAGCGGATCGATAATCCACACCCATTCTTTTTCTTTCAAAAACTGGTAACGGGACATCTCGCCTTTAAATTCCGTGTATGCACTTTCTTCGGCAAGAATAAAATGAGACGGATATTTTTTCTTAATTCCATCGATGATCAGTTTTTCAGATTCAGTATCTGCGTTGGAGGCAATTCCTTGCGCGGCCTTTGTCTTGATCTTGAGAGACGAAATCTGAGTTTGTTTTTTTAATAACAATTTCCCAGCATCACCTGCAAGTTTGAAAGCGAGCTTTAAAGCATCATCGAATTTGACATCAGTTCTCGTGCTCACTTTCGTCGTCTTCTTCCGTGTAGCTTTGCTCGTAGTTCTCTGGATCTTGCTCATAATCTTCAGTCTCGATTTGATTCTTATTTGTTTTATCAGGAACGCGGTAGCTTTCTTCAAACCAGTGTCCCAAATCGATCAGCTTGCATCGTTCAGAACAAAAGGGTCTGAACTCACTGTCGTAATAAGAAAATATTGTCGCACATTGTGGGCATTTTACCCGTAAAATTTTATTCATATTTTTCACCGTATCGGCCAAAGAGTGTTAATGCTTTTTCATAAACACTTCCAGTGGCGGAAAAATTCTTATTCTGAAACTGCGAAACAAAGCGAATGCCTTTCACAGCATTAGTTAACCAGATTTC
>DAIQAU010000025.1:19477-23122 GCA_036781565.1 Bacteriovorax sp.
GTCGTATTGAATGAGAGATGTAAAGACAACATGGCCTCGTTTTAACGACGTATTCTGGTATGGTTGCGCTTCTTTGCGTGTTAAAATTTTCATGCCTTTCGACTGGCCCCTTTCTGCTTATAAGTGTAGCTTTAAGGCACAAGCATTGCCAGAAATTTTAGGATAGTTTATGAAAAATCAAAATGCTGTCGTCATTGTAGGATTCGGTTCACAGGCCAGAGCGTGGGCCTTCAACTTGCGCGATTCAAAGAGACCCGTTGTCATTGCGTTGAAGCCACAAAGTCAATCCTTTGCAAAAGCTCGCTCACTGGGTTTTGAAGCTATTGAACTGGAATCAGAAAGCCTTAAACATTACAGTGAATTTGTCATGCTCATTCCAGATGATAAGCATGTTGATTTTTTTCAAAAGAATGCAAGTCATCTTCAACCTGGCTCTCATTTTATTTATGCGCATGGGTTCAGCCTCTCCAAAGAAAGGCTACATGAAAAATATAAAAACCATCAGCACTCGCTTCTGGCGCCAAAGGCCATTGCCAGTGAAGTGCGTTTTCAATATGAGTCCCAAGGAAAGATAGGCGCGGCATTTTACGCTCCCGATTCCCTCTGTGAAGAAAAATTGCGATCCCTGGCAAAGGATGTTGGTTTTACTGCTTTATACAAAAGTCATTTTGAAGAAGAATGTCTCGCTGATTTATTTTCAGAACAATCACTGTTATGTTCTCTTCTTCCCTATGGTGCTTTAAAGTCTTACAACTTACTTCGCAAGAACGGCGTTTCTGCTGAAGTGGCCTTCATGGAATGTTATCTTGAATTGAAATCCATTTCCCAGGCCTTTGTGACTCTGGGACCTGAAGCCTTTTTTAATCTCATCTCTCCCAATGCACTGATTGGATCGCAGAAAGGACGAAAATTGCTGATGGATAAGTCTTTTGATCAGGCGATGGAACAGATTCTCATTGATATAAAAAATAAAGAGTTTTATAAAGAAGTTGAAGCTGACGCTGACCAGATCAGGACCCAAGTGGTCAATGAATGGAAGAATGAAGAGCTTACTCAAACATTCGAAAAATTAAAAAAAGAGCTTATCCCATGACTTACCTAGCGCCTAAAACTAATTCTAAGCTGAACACACGCCAGTTGCGCATTTTTAAAAAAGCAACAGCAGGCAGACCTTTGCACATGCTGACTTGCTACGATTATCAGACATCACAAATGTTGAATGAAACAGCGCTGGATATGATTCTTATCGGTGACAGTCTGGGAAATGTTATTCTTGGTTACGAAACGACAATTGAAGTGACGATCGACACCATGATTTTATTTTCAAAGGCCGTTAAAAAAGGCGCACCTGGAAAATTCGTGGTTGCTGATATGCCTTTTGGTTCTTATTCTTCAATGGAAACCGGACTTGCCAATGCGATCTCTCTTTTCCAAAAAAGCGGAGTTGAAGCATTGAAACTTGAGGGAGCTTTTCCGTTTCAACTGGAACTCATCAAGCGACTGACTCAAGTAGGAATTCCAGTCATGGGTCATATTGGTCTCACTCCGCAATCGGTCCATGAACAAGGTGGATATTACACTCATGGAAAAAGCGAAAATGAGCAGGATAAATTATTAAAAGAAGCACTGGCGCTTGAAGAGGCCGGTTGCTTTTCAATCGTTCTTGAATGCGTAGAAGAAAAATTGGCAAAAAAGATTACTGATAAACTTCACATTCCAACAATCGGTATCGGTTCCGGCCAGGAAACTGACGGACAAGTTCTGGTGATCAATGATCTTCTTCACATCGGAAAAAATGATCCGCCGAAATTCTGCAAATCTGTCACTAATCTCTATGAGACAAAAAAGAAGCTTATTGAGGATTATTTGAAATAATATGAGAGTCATTACGATTGATAACGGAAACACCAATCCGCACGTGGGCATTTTTGAAAAGCAAAAACTCACTGCAGTTGTTCCGCTGAAATCTTTCGTCCCTCTTGCTGATGATATTCTTATCGCCTCAGACGTGGGAGCTCCCCTCAATCTCACCTTATCCATAGATCTAAAATCCAGAAGACACACAAAAGATCATCCTTATTTTCTTGATATGAAAGTCCATTACGCAGAAACACTTGGTGACGATCGTCTCATCTGCGGTTATTACGCTTACAAAAAAATTAAGCATGAAAAAGAAAAAATTCTTCTGATAGATGCCGGAACATTTATAACAATGGATGTGATTACTTCAAAAGGTTTTGAGGGCGGTTACATTTTCCCTGGAGTAAAAACATTTCTTGGGTCGTATGGTAAAGGAGCGCAACTTCCGGTTCTGAATAATAAAGACTATGTTGCAAAAGAGCTTCCACACACAACAGAGGAAGCTATTTTAGGGGCAAAAGAAATTTATCTGGATTCGATACTAAAAGGCATCGTTCAACAAACGATGCCTTCAAAAATTTTTATTACCGGTGGTGCCGGCGGATTTATTGAGCGTAAATTGTCAGAACTTAGTTTAGAAGTTCCGCTTGAGTCAGATCCTCATTTAATACATTCAGCGCTATTTTTGATCCAACAATCTCTTCTTCTTCAAGCATAAGTCTTAGGTTTGTTGGAACCTGAACTGCACGATATTTTTTTCCATTCGTCGTTCTTATCCAGTAGCCCTTTACTAGTTTTTCTTCGACAACCATTCTGATTGGTTTGATGCTTACAATGTGATCGAGATTAATCAAAAGAGTTTCAAAGACATTATCAACAGATTGTCCGTCTTTTGGTGAAACGATTTGAAATTTTTCCAATGCCATAAAATCCTCTTTGAAAGTGATAGAGGGATTATAGGCGCTCCTGAAAAACATTAAAGGGAGGCCGTATTTTTTACAGCTTTTTAATCGCTCTCAGTCTCAAGGCAACAAAGAGACAGATGCAGACTGGTAAATAAAATCCGAAGAACTGAACTTTAGAGTAGATAATGGCGCTGATAAAAGACCCAAAGAAGAAAGAGATGAAAATTCCCAGGCGGGTCCAATTGGCAAAGACTTCGTGTTTCTGGCCTTTTTCAAGCGATAAGATACGGACGATCCCTATTCCGAGGTCAGTGACCAATCCGGTTAAATGAGTGGTTCGAATAACCGCTCCTGAAGCGCTGGAGATAACAGCATTCTGCAATCCGCAGGTAAATGAAAGAATAAAAAGCAGAAGATAATCGCGAGTGAGATTAAGGGGTTCGCCAAAGCCGCCAAACAGCCCCATTGAGCCGCCAATAGCAATAAAACTCAGACTAACCAGCATGAACGAAAAAACGAGAGAATAAAGCGGAGTCTGATTGTGAATACGTCTTCTTTCCACACACCAGGCCGAAAACATGGCGCCGGTAATATAGGAGACTGGCACAAGAAGCATACCGAGCATTTCATTCCAGTGGGCCTGGGCTCCTGCCGCGCCCGCAAGCGTGGCAAATCCCGTCACGTGAGAAACAAAACGGTGAACCGTGAGAAATCCTCCGGTATTGATCGTCCCGCCCTGAAAGGCCAGGAGAAACCAGATAAACATATTTCGTGGGTCATACAGTGAGTCGGTATCTTTGAACATGCTTATAATTATTCCCCTGCGCCTTCCAAATGAAAAGGGCAAATTGTATATTCACTCCATGACTGAATTTGACTA
>DAIQAU010000026.1:0-22603 GCA_036781565.1 Bacteriovorax sp.
TGTATCGATCTGACTGCTCTTAAAAATTAAGAAACTTCAGAAAGAAATAAACTATGACTCCGGTCACTGAGACATATAACCAGATAGGAAAAGTAATCTTTGCTACTTTTTTGTGTTTGATAAATTTCTTCGTCATGGCGAGGTAGAGCGTTGAAAGAATCAACGGAACCTGCACAGCAGACAGAAGTATGTGTGAAATCAAAATGAAGAAATAGACTGGACGGATGGCACCGGTTGCAACGAACTTTGTGTCGCCATGGTAGTGATGATAAAGGATGTAGCCCACGAGAAAAAGAGCAGACGTTGCTGTCGCTGCATACATAAAACGCTTATGCCATTCGATGTTGTTTTTCTTGATATGAACGTAACCGATAATCAAAAACACTGAAGTGAGTGCATTAAAGAAAGCATTTACTGAGGAAAGTGAACCAATCCAACCAGATTCTTGTGGATTTACGCCTGACTTAAAATAAATAAGCCAGATAAGAAAACTTAGAACAATAACACTTAGAGCACCGATAATACCGAAGACAAATTTATCGTTTGTTTCGCTGATGGTCTCTACTTTGTCATTATTCATTGTTTTGATTTTGATTGTTGATGTTTCTTAATTTGAAAAAAGTTTTAGCAAGATAAAACATCGGGATATACACAGCGATACAGAAAACGCCGACAATTATGATGTAATAATTGTCTCTTGGATCTTGACCAGAGCACATCGGGCAAGCCAGAAGCTCGCCAGATGTGATGAAAGTCAAAAATAGTACGGTAAAAATTTTGTTGAACATAATTAGAGAAGGTAAACGAAAGTGAAAACAAGAATCCAAACAAGGTCGACAAAGTGCCAGAACAGCCCCGCAATTTCGAGTTGGTTGTAATCGCCGTTATCAAAATCTCCTCTGTAGGCCTTAATGAACATGACAGTCAGATAAATAACACCTGAAAGAACGTGCAGACCGTGGAAACCTGTAATCGAGAAAAATGTAGAAGCAAAAAGTGAAGTACCATGAGCGTATGAAGCAAAACTCATCCCCATGTGGCCGATCAGGTGAGTGTATTCATACATTTGAATACCAAGGAAAGAAGCTCCACCGAAAATCGTGAACGCAAGCCATCTGAGCATTGCTGTTCTGTTTTTTTGCTTGCAAGCATCGATAGTTAAAACCATTGATACCGAAGAGCAGATAAGAAGAAACGTCATGAAACCTGAAAGTCCTACTCCACCCAATGCTTGAGAGGGAGTCGGCCAATCTTTCGTTGCTCTTAAAGCTGCGTACGCAATTAAGAAACCAGAAAATGACATAGCGTCTGTTCCGAGGAACAGCCACATACCGATTTTGCCTGGAGATGCTTTTCCAAACTGTGGGTCGTTATATTCTACTGGTCCATCATGGTGATGAGCGTGAGCCATTTTACTCTCCTTAGCTTATTTCTTAAGTCCAAATTCAATTACTAGTTTTGTAAGTGCATTGATCTGCTTCTCACCATCGCCATTGAACACTGATGGATCGATTGGTTGTTTTCCATCATCTCCAAAGAACGCTGGCATTGTTGTACCCGGCATAATAGCTTGTGGGTTTGTCAGCCATTTCTTGATCCAACTTGGACGTAGTCTCACTGAAGCCTTGTGAAGATCTGGTGCAAGTGGAGTATCTTTTGTGAATCCAATTGAGTGACAAGAAACACAGTTATAAGATGTCCAAAGTTTTTGAGCGCCTTCGCGTTCTCCCGCTTCCCACTTCACGTATTGAGCTGGTTCTTCAAATGTTGGTTGCTTAGCACCTTGTTGGAAACCTGCTACGAGAATATTTCTTTCTTCAGTTGAAAGGTTGAACGTTGGCATTCTTACAGAAAGCCATGGTCTGATTTGACCTGGGCCTGCAAGGAATGAGTAGAACCAATCAGTTTGAATACGGTGACCTTCTTCAACCAGTCTTGGTGGACCTTGGTTAATATCGTCAGCATAGCCTCTTAAGATATCTCCGCGAAGAGAATCGATCTGGTGACAGCCCATACAGTTGTACTTGCCGGCAACTTTCATTGCTTTGTTGTATAGCTCTTCGCCATTTGTATAACGTTTTACACCTGCCATTGGAACAACATCAGATGTCTGACCCAATAGAGCTGTTGTGATTTTCTTAGCTTCACCTTCACTCATATAGAAGTTAGGCATTTTGTTCAGGTCGCGGAAAACTTTATCAATTCCAATATCCCACATACGTGGATTTTGTAAGTGAGCAGTTAACCATCCATCACGTGCATGTGGAACCTGGTGTTGAGTTCCGAAGAAGAACTGGCTCAACGGCTTCGATCCTTCTTTTGTCAATTCAGGTCCGATAGGAGCATAGCCATCAAATCCTTCAATATTGTGACAAGAGAAACATCCGTATTTACCGATTGAACGCTTACCAAGATCGAGAGTTTTTTCTCTATCTGCCATTTTTGCAACTTTTGCAGCTGCAGAAGCATTTGTATCGAAAGCAGACAAGTAATCAACAAGAAGTTCATCGCGCGCTTTTAGATCAAACGGTGCGAATTTTAGTCCTTCAAACGATTTGTTTTTCAACGACAATAAGTAAGTTGCGATATCGTTTGCTTCGTTATCAGTTAAACGGAACGAAGGCATGATCGTATCTTCTTGATAGTGATTCGGTTTTTTCAACCATGTCACTAACCAATCAGGAGAAACTTTTGAACCTAGACCAGTAAGCCATGGTCCTGCGTAACCTTTAATTTTGTTTGATTGATCTTCAAGTCCATCAACACCGTGACAGCCAAGACATCCAACTTCTGCGATAAGTTTTTTACCGTTATCAGCATTTCCTGCGCGGAATTTTTCTACTGGCGCGTATGGTTTCGATTTATCCCAAATGTATTCAGCAATCGCATTGACTTCAGCCATGTTCAGACGAACGAATTCTGGATTAGAGTTGTTCGATTGTCTGAAGAACGCTGGCATTTTTGAATGCTTGTTAAATGAGCGTGGCTCCCATACCCATGACTTGAACCATTCTTTATCGACTTTACTTGCAATTTTAAGAAGTGAAGGACCTGGCTTTCTCTTGTCTTCTCCCCATCCTGCAATCTTGTGACAAGCATAACAACCGTACTTTTCGATCGCCATACGGCCTTCGTTTAGAACTGTTGCGCCTTTTACAAGTTCAACGCCGCTGTGACATTTTACGCATCCAGCTTCAGTCTGAGAAAGTCTCAACATTGGCGAAGCAATGTGGTGTGGTTCTTTCCATCCGTATTTTTGAATCCATTCTTTTTCTTGTTTCTCGCTATCTGGCATGTGTGCAGCAGATGAGAAATCATTAACTCTGTGTCCTTCACCACCGTGACAAGAAGTACAGCCCGTTTGTTTCATCGGGTGTGGTGAATCTAAACCAACCATAAGATCCATCTTAGGGTGAGTCTTGAACGGATTCTTTTCTTTTTCGTAACCTGGCTGATCGATGAAAGTGTGACATGTAATACAGCGGTCAACTTTAGGAACCTGTCTGAAATAACGGTCATCCGTTACGTTGTTAATAACGATCTGACGGATTTTAATTGTTGGATCAAGATAATCCAAAAATGGCATGTTTCTTAAAGCAAAGATCGGATTGATTTCTGTTTGCTGTTTCGACATTTCAAGAAGACTTAACTTCATAGTAATGTCTTTAATCTGCTTTTCAGTCTCAATAACTTCTTTGTTCAAACCATCAAGCTTTGCATGAATATCTTTTTCTTCAGCCTGGTAAGCTTTAAGATTGTCCTTACCTTCAGCAAATTGATTTTTAAGATGAGTCAATTCTTCAAGCTTCTTTTCGATCATTTTGTGATTATGTGAAGCTGAAGCTGATTCGTATTGGAAGTTAACAGCAGCAACGTCAGCATTCAAAATACCGTTCTGGATATTTTGAGCTTTAATTTTTTTCAGAACTGTTTTCAACTGATCATTAGCTGCGTCGATATCTTTTTTACGGCTAGCAACGATTTCTTCGCCCTTTTTCAACTGAGCTTGAAGTTCTGCTAATTTCTTAGCATCGATTTCTTTCGTTGCCGCTTTGATCTCTTCTTCAGTGTGGCGACGTTTAATTTGAAGAGCTTCTACCTGAATGGCTTTCCAAGGTCTGATATAGTCATCAAGGAAGACCCACATCGTTGTGATGAAAAAGATAAATGACAAGATCGCCATGATCTTGTGCATTTTTGGCATACTATAGGCCATACCTGGTTCTTTATTTTCGCTCATATCTATCTCTCAATCCTCAAAATTATAAATTCCAATTACAGTAAGTTGTTGCACCTATTAGAGGTTAAGTTCCCACTCTGGAAGGGCAATGATGTATTTCAAACTGAACAACCAACGAAGAATCATCTTAATCGGAAGTGTCATCATCATCAGGAACAAGAACATGAAAATGTAATAACGGATTGATCCCATATCCTGGATAAGCTTGCGGCCGTATTTGGTCGCTTTTGCTGCCCAGCCCGGGATGATTGAAATGTAGGCAAGGAAAAGAACGATACCGAAGATTTCTCTAAGGATAAGGTTCTTTGGAAGACCTACGTTTAACATTTTAATCCAGATAATTTCTGAAAGGTTTACGTTGAATGAAGCAACAACCTTGTGAAGATCCCAATATTCAAATGGACCGTAGAATGTCCAGTTCGGACCTCTTAAAAATACCCCTACGATGATGAGGTAAACCCAAAGGACAAGCCAACCGTAAAGGAAAGCTGTAATCGCAAGAGCTCTTTCTTTGAATGTGAAATAACCGTTCCCTTTCGGGTTAGTATCAATATAAGGAACAGCAATAAGACCAGCAACGATCAAACCTGGAAGAACAACCCCGGCCATCCAAGGGTCAAAGTATACAAGCATTTCTTGAAGACCCAAGAAGTACCAAGGAGCTTTCGCCGGGTTTGGAGCCCAAGTCGGGTTAGCTGGTTCTTCTAATGGTGCTTTGAAAACAATCGCCCACACAACGAGGAAAGCCGTACAAGCAATCATCGCGAAAAGTTCTTCGTAAACAAGGTTTGGCCATGACCAGACTTTTTCTCTGTTTTCCGGAGTTGCTTCGAGAGGTCCTAAGCCCGCTTCAATGCGCGTATCGTTTTCGGCCATTCTGTAAATTGTGTACCAAGTGAGCCATCCAACCAATACGAGAAGGATAATGATAGGAATATTGTCCGGAGTCTTAATGATCGAGAAAAAGTTTGGATCAGCAAGGAACCAGATTGTTACTGGAGTTAAAATCGCAAGTGACCAGTAAGCGAATTTTTTTGTACCAACCGTCTTATAATGCTTAAGCATCATGTAAAACGCCATCGTCGCTAAAGGAAACGAGAGGATCGGGTCTGATATTCTGTTAATGAGTTCTCTTAACATTTCTATTTTTCCTTAAATAGGTTTTAAACTTAAAGTGGAGCTGAAATACCACCGTCTTTTCTTACTCTCCAGAAGTGAACTGCGATCAATACGCCTACGACTAGAGGAATAAATACACAGTGAAGAATATAGAAACGAAGTAGAGCTGGCTCACCTACAAAACGACCACCAAGAAGCTGGAAACGTACGTCGTTTTTATCAGATACCATGACGAAGTCACCGATCTGAGCAAGCATTGCACCCGGACCACCGTTACCAAGGAACGGAGTAGCTTTCGCCATGTTCGAACCTACAGTGATCGCCCAAATTGCGAGCTGATCCCATGGAAGAAGGTATCCAGTGAATGAAAGAAGAAGAGTTAATACTAGAAGGATAACACCAACACCCCAGTTGAATTCGCGAGGTGGTTTGTATGAACCAGTCATGAAGACGCGGAACATGTGTAGCCACACAGTAATAACCATGGCGTGAGCACCCCAACGGTGAATCTCTCTCATGATCCCTAGAGGCACGTGTTCACGAAGAGCAACGATATCGTTGAATGCATATTCAGCTGTTGGTCTGTAATAGAACATCAAAAGAAGTCCCGTTACAGTAAGAGCTAAGAAGATGAAGAATGTAAGTCCACCCATACACCAAGTATAGCCAAGCTGAACGCCTGACTTTTTTAGCTTAATTGGGTGAAGGTGAAGAAACACGTTACCTGCGATAACAGCAGCTCTGTTACGAGCATTATCTGGTGGTCCGTGACGGAAAATCGATTTCCAAACCTGGGTGTCTCGAACTTTTCTTGCGATTCCTTTGTCTGACATTTTTAAAACCTTTTTTGCAAAAAATATTTTTAATTAAGATTAAACAGTTAAGTAAGAATCAGAGTTATCCCACTCGCCTTTTTCCCAACGGTAAACTTTAGTTTTATCAACTTTGATTTTTCCGTCTGGTTGAAGAGCAATTTTATATCTTTCAAGTGGACGTGGAGCTGGTCCCTCGAAGTTAACACCACTCATGTAGTAACCTGAACCGTGGCATGGACATTTGAATTTTAATTCAGCTGGCAGCCAGTTTGGAATACATCCAAGGTGTGTACAAATATTTGATAGAGCAACAAGTTTTCCTTCTTGCTTAACCATCCATACACCGTAAGCATTTTTCCAGCGCTCATCGACACCGTTTGCGTAATCAGCTGGAGTTCCTGCAAGGAATTCCATTTCCGGTTCGAAGTTTACATTTGGATAAGTGTAACGAAATGCCAAGCTGAGTAATCCACCAACAGCTGCAGTGAACATTACCCACCCCACAGTGATGTAAGAGAAAAATTCACGACGATTTAAACTTTGCTTTGTTTCTGTATCGGCCATGCCAGTATCCTTGTTATAGACGCAAAATGCCGAACTAATCATGACCCTCTTCAGGACCCTTAGTTCAGCAAGTAGTTATTAAAAAATTTCAGTACTTAGATTATGCGAATGTTCAGTTATTTTTTCAACTGATTTAACACTTCCTTTGCTTTTGTTGCTACAGAATTGTTTGAGTCATTATTCGCTACGTCTAAGATTATATCGTTTAGTACGTTCCAGTTATGTTTTTGCAGTGTGCTCAAAACGCTCAATTTCAAATCGGTGATTTGCTGAGCATCCAACAGAGGAGCCTGCACTCTCGCCTCTTTTGGAGGGTATTTCATCAATAGAATTTCTTTGAGTGTTGTGACTGCTTCTTCATCTTTATAGGCAATGAGAGCAGTTGCAGCTGCATACTTCACAATATTGTTTGTATCTCTTAACGCTGTTCTAATTGGAGTTTGTGCCTCGGCTACGTGGTGAGTAGCGAGGGCCAGTATCGCAGCTTGCTTAAGAATCGGCTTATCTGAATTGAGAAGTTCAAGAACTTTTGTCCAATCAAATTTAGTTTCTTTAGGCATATTCGCCATAGAAACGATTGCGTGAAACTTCACGTCCATGTCGATGTCACTTAAAGCAAGTTGAAGAGTCGGAACTGCAAGATCCGTTTTCAACGCACCAAGCGCAGCAATAATGAAGCCGCGAGTTCTTGGATCAATCGATCCCTTATAAGCTTCACTCAAATTGTTCACCAACCAAGGGTAATCGCTCTTAGGAATCTGAGAAGAGTTGATTTGTTTAGAAAGCTCGTAAGCTGCAACCCATTTATTGCCAAAAGTTTTTGATTGAATTTCTTCAACTAGATCTTTGTATGAACGCTCAGATGAAAGCATTTTTGTAATGCCGAAAATAATCAATGCACCAACAAGCACGATCGCAATAGGCACGACAAGGCTTCCGACGAAAGGATTCTCGAGGAGTTTTTTCTGTGAACCGTTTGGACCCTGTTGAGTCCCTTGAGGCGTTGTCATGCGCTCACCTTGGTGGCTTCTTAAAATTGTTGTTTCTTAGCAATGATTAGAATGATAAATAGCAAATCTACACTATCATGACAATTGAATTGAAAGGGAAAAAGAAAGGATAAACATGGCCTACCTACTTCGCACATTAATACTGCTGATGATTGTCAGCATCTACCTGACAGCATTGCTTGCGTTAAAGGTTGTTCATTTACAATTGGGCCACAGTCCACTGTCACACATACAGACGGCCATTCCTGCTTTCATCTACACGATTTTTGCTCAGGCTTTTGTCATGTTTTATTTCATTGGTGTTGCACGTTTAACAAACAATGTTTACAGCATCATCACTTCTGGAACAAACCTGCAAGAATTGTTCGACAATCCTCCTGCCGATTTAACTCCATACATTGAAAAAACAAAAAAATTTGTCGAAGAGGCTGACCGTTCTAAGCGCCAAACAATACCTTGGACAATACTGATGCTAATTCTTGGCATGATTGCCTTTTTGCTCGGCGGTGCTCATGACACGGGTCTCGTTCAGAAAACGACACACTCTGGAGTTGTCTTAGGGTTTATCGTCGCGATGACAATTGGATTTTTTCGCCAATGGTATTACCTCGGCAAGTCACACATTCTTCTTCGCAAACTCAAAGGACTTTACGGCATCGCTGATGCTCAAATGTGATTGTTAGATACTCTTCACCATAATGAAGACGCGGGTTTTTCCCGGAACATTTTTTACGTTGGAAGTGTTGCTTTCAAAAAGTTTTGCTTGCTCGACTTTCATTGTCTCAGTCATGAAATCTTTGAAATTTTTCTTTGGTACATAGACGTTATAATAAACTCCGCCTGGCACATCTTGACCGGGAGTCGATTCACCGACGGGCTCAATCCCATACTTATCGACCAAGACATTGATTTTATCTCTGGCGGCATAGGTGTTTGTGGAAGTCATCATCAGACGATAAATTTTAGTCGTTCCACCTTTGGTTTCACGGTAGCCGTTGGGATTTTCTGAATCGCCTTCATACACGGAGCTTTCTTTATCAGCTTCGCTCAAATTTTTCGGAATATTTTCAAACGAAGTCAGAGTGACTTCCGATTCTTCAGAATAATTTTCTGGATCGAAGAATTCTGTCGGGATCTCACCTTTGGTAATATCTTTAATCTCATTGAAATTCAGTTTGAATTCTTTGGCCGGTTTTTTTTCTGCCCCCTTGAACACCAGACTCTTGTTCAGCCAGTTAAACTGCGGTTCATAAATGCTGACTTTGTTTGAAAGATAGCGTTCGTACCAGACATTTAATTGTTTCACTCCATAGATCGTGAGAGTAAAAACCAAAAGAAGAACGGCTATGTCCTGAACGATTTTAATTTGTTTTACAAAAGTCGTTCGTTCTTTGATCTTGGATAAATCAAACTGCTTGCTCTTGAAATCAGATCGCATTCTTTTAACAAAAAGACTCCACTCATCGAAGAGTGTGACTTCCATCGATGGCATGATTTCATCTTCTTTAGATCCGCTGGCAGGAATTGGAATATTGATCTCTTTTCTGATTTGTGAAAACGTCATTCCTAAATTGGGACTGAGAATATTTCCAACTTGAAAGACTTCAGAAAAATATTGATCAAGATGAGGATATTCATCCAGTAGAAAATTTCTCAGGATCGTTGCCACGACTGAAGGGGAAAGCCCCGTCTCATCTGCAATTTCTTCGATGCTTTGATTTTTGAAAATAAAAACGTAGCTAATGAACTTATCTCTCAGCCACAGGAACCATGAAGAAAGTGAACCAATACGCACTTGCGAATAAGCGTAATCAAAACGTTCCATTAATTCTTTCAAAGAAAGATCTTCTTCAAAAAAAGAATTCCAGAAAGATTCAAATTCTTTCTTGAATCGTCCCTGCCACGTCAATCCATCAAGGTTCAAATTGAGCCAGCTTCTGAATTCACCTATGTCGTGTTGATGCAGAATTAGTTCTTTCATTCTTTGCTAATTAAACTCTTTTTAAAAGAACGGCAATACCTTGTCCGCCACCGATACAAGCCGAAGCAATACCGTAAGTTTTATTATAATGCTTCAATTGTCTTGCGAGTGTGTTCGCTATTCGCACGCCAGAAGCACCGAGTGGATGTCCAAGTGCAACCGCGCCGCCCCACAAGTTAATTTTATCCTGTGGAATACCTGTATCTTTCATGCACGAAAGAGTCTGTCCTGCAAACGCTTCATTAATTTCGAAAAGATCAATCTGATCCATTTTCAAATTATTTTTTGCCAGGAGCGCTTTAATCGCCGGGCTTGGTCCAATCCCCATAATAGTTGGATCTACACCAATAACATGCCCGTCAATAATCTCGGCAATCGGTTGAAGATTTTCTTTTTTCACAAAAGATTCACTGGCGACAATAACTGCGGCAGCGCCATCGACAATTCCAGAAGCGGATGCAGCCGTGACCACCCCATCTGATTTAAATGTTGGTCTGAGCGATTTCATTTCTTCCAGAGAAACATCTTCTCTCATGTGTTCATCGCGATCCACTGATCCTTTTTTCATCGGAAACGGAGCGATTTCTCCCTGTAGTAAACCTTCTTTATAAGCGTTCGCTGCTCTTAAATGTGAATTGAAAGAAAATTCATCACACTGTGAACGAGTGACTTCGAATTTTTCAGAAAGATTTTCAGCGGTAATTCCCATTGGAGTTTGTGTATACTGATCTGTTAAAGCATCAAGAAGCATGTCCACAGATTTTAATGAACCGTATTTTGTACCGAAACGAGAGCCATAAGTAAGATGCGGAACCATAGACATATTTTCAGTACCGGCCGCAAGAACACATTGAGCTTCACCTAATTTAATAAGGCGAACAGCAGATAAAATAGCTTCAATACCCGATCCGCAAAGTCTGTTCAAAACAAGACCTGGAGTTTCTTGCCTACAACCTAATTTCAAAGCGAGATGGCGCCCGCCGTACATAGTATCTGTTGATGATGGGACAACATTGCCTAGTAAGACTTGATCTATTTTGGAAGGATCAAGCTTGATTTCAGAAATCAATGCTTTAGAAGCATGAACAGCGAGATCAACTGGGGTTATATCTTTTAATGATCCACCGAATTTTCCAAACGGTGTTCGTTTTCCGTGAACTAAAAACACTCTTTCAGCTTGGGACATATTTGCCTCCTACATTTCTTATTCATAGTCATCGTATCATATATAGTAACCGAATCTCTTAAATTTTTCAGAGAAAATCTTGGAGATAAAATTGGGGATAAAAAAGGAAAGTTATGTCTACTATCAATGATGTTCAAGCACAGAAATACGCCGAGGCAGAAACGAAGAGATACAACTCCGAACTAAAAGAAATGCGTGCGACAAATAACCGCGTTTACGAGACAGAAGCTAAATCGAAAGAAGCGGAAATAAAAAGAATGCGCGATGATTATGAAACGAAAATCGCCAATCTTAAAAATGAACAGGAACAAAAACTTGTGGAGATTCGTGACCGCCAGGCTAAATCAGTCGAAGAAGAAAATTCACGTCTTCAACAGGAAGTTGAAAATTTAAAACGTTCACATCAGGATCAGGTTTCAGAGATAAAGATCAGTCAGCAAAATGAAATAAAAGACATGGTGGATTCCCATAAGAAGACACTTGAAAACGCAAAACAAAAATTCGTAAAAGAAAAATCAAAGTACGAAGCATAGTCGGAAGATATAAAGGAGAAGCATGGAAGCGAACAACAATCTGAACAGCATTTTTATCAACGGTAAAGCACAGATTATCGAAATGCTTCAACACATGCCTCGTGAAGAACGCGCTCGCCTTCTCAAAAATTTAAAACTGAGAAATCCTCAGCTGGCAGAAGAACTTACTGAACAATGTTTTACTTTTTCTGATCTCGATAATCTTGCCGATCAGGATTTGCAGATGATTTTTCAATACGTCACTGCTCCTATTTTAGGCATGGCCCTTAAAAATGTTGAAAGAGCATTCCAGCGTCGTCTACTCTCTCTTGCAAACAGAGATTATGCAGAAGAAGCTTTTCAGGTTTTAAAGACAACTTATTCAACTGAGAAACGCGATATCAAGCGCGCTCAGACTAAAATCGTTGAAATTCTGGTTTCTTTGAAAAAAAGAAGACAAATCAATCTTTAAAAGCAAGCAGCGATCGGTTGCTTTAACGGCTGCTCATTTTTCGGGTAGAAGTATTTTAACTCATAAAATGTATTAATGTTTTTACAGTAAATCATCAGTGTCTGATTTCTGTACACATTTTGTTCTTCAATACAGACTCCAAGAACCAACCTTTCCGTCGCTTTAAGATCGAACTGAAGAGAGATCTGATTTTTTGTTTCCTTTATCGCTTGTTCCAGATTGATTTCCGTGAAGCATCCGGCTTCTTTAGTAATCGTACCTGTGTATGGTGTCGCCTGGATTGAATAAAGCCCTTTAATCAGCAGTGATTTATTTTTGAAAAGTGAAGCAGCTTTTTCAGGATCAATATCAACCATCATTTCAGAAATAAGATAATGGCCTTTTAATTTTCCTCCAAAAGAAAGCTTCATGCCTGAAACGTTCTTCTGTTGAAATTCTTTATCTACATTAACTTCCTGACCTTTGAATTGCTCAGCCCATTTCAAATGCGGATAATAATTTTTTATTTCATTACTTTTGGAACAAGAAATCAAAAAAAGAACAATCCACAAAAACTTCATTATTGTGCCTTGTGCTCAGCGAGTGCGCTGATAAATTTCTTCTCATCTTCTTTCGAAAGAATGAGGTCCGCACTCTTCTCACCAGCACCCTGCAGGTTGTGTTCAAGAATAATTGCTTCTGTAGATTTCAATCGCTCACAAAGAGTCTGAAAAATTTCAGGAACCCATTCAGGTGAATTTTTGATAACAGTCAGGATGTCTTTTTGTTCAACCATCACAACTTCAACTTCGGTTTTGGCAACAGCTGCAAATTCAGTTGGCTGCTTCGTTAAAACACTTACTTCATTTAAAATGTCTTTTTCGTGCGCGACTTTTAGAATATTCAAGTGAGTGCCATTGTTCTTTAACAAAACAACTTTGCCTTTTTTGACGATGTAGAGAAAACGAGAAGGCTCTCCCTGCGCAAACAAAACTGCACCTTCGCGAAAGAAAACCGGAGCCTCAGTGTTAATTGAGGATAAATCTTTCATCAATCACTCCTTGAATTAAAACGCCGTAGCGCAACCCTCTGGTTGAAATTTGCATGGTTTCAATATTTAATTTCTCTCCGATCAACTCGGCAACATAAGAAGCTGCAGCCACCATCGGGGCCCTTTTTCCCAAATAAGGAAATAACAGCAATAAATTTTCAACATTGGTCTTTTGCAGATCTCTACTGAAATCTTTAAAAGATTCAAATTTAATTTTCAATCCGTCGATTTCTTTATCCTGAAAGGTATTGTGGCCCAAGAACATTGAAGCAAGCGAAGTCATGCTGCCGGCAACACAGACCAGGTTCTGAGTTTTATAAGGAGAAAAATCGATATTGAGAACTTCCTGAATTTTAGCCGTAAAAATATTTTCTTTGCGCCAGTCCGTCGCCCGCACAGAGCCCACAGGCATACTGATAGTCGAAAGAATAGTGAATGGATGAAGATTTACTTTGATTAATTCTGTAGAAGCTCCCCCCATATCCATGATGACAATATCACTGGCGGAATCCACCGCGGCAGCTACGCCGAGAGCGGTATAATGAGCTTCGCCCTTGGCAGATATTTTAGTAATTTGAAAACCCAGTTCATCTTTAATTTTTTTAAAAAAATCCGGTGCATTGGAAGCGACCCTTGAAGCTTCGGTCGCTGTGACGATCGTATCTTCTGGCCTGAATTGGATTTTTTCCAACTGCTGTTTATAATCCTTTAGAGCTTCATACGTTGCTTTCATTGACTCTGGATGAAACTGTCTGGTTTTATCCAGATCTTTTCCAAGCGAAGTAATATAAGACAAATTCAATAACTCGTTTTCGATCTTGCCGGTGCTTTCATTAAAATCGCACGCGAGAAGCAGAACTGAATTTGATCCGATATCAATACTTGCTCTGATCATTTCTTCTCCACGACCGCTCTCACGTTTGCAGGTGAGGTCGGAGAGATAACACCGTTTTCACAAATAATTCCGGTAATACAAGAATGATCTGTAACATCGAAACTAGGATTAAGTGCTCTGGCTTCAGGATGGGCGATAGAATGATTTTTGTATTTAAGAATTTCATTTTCGTCGCGAAGTTCGATTTCAATCTGATCGCCAGTTTTTAAAGACAGATCAAAGGAACTGATTGGTGCAACAATGTAAAAAGGAATTCCATAGTGTTTTGCAATAATGCTCAAGCTGGAAGTTCCAATTTTATTAGCCGTGTCGCCATTCTCAACAATGCGGTCAGCTCCGGCAAAAATGGCATCCACTAATTTATTTTTCATCAAGTAAGAAGCTGCACCCTCGACAACGATCTGATGATCGATTCCCTCCTTGAGAAGTTCAAAACTGGTTAATCGCGAGCCTTGCAGATAAGGCCTGGTCTCCGACGCATAAACTTTAGAAACTTTTTTCTGATTGTTCATGTGTACAATTACCCCCAGGGCAGTTCCAAGTACACCACACGCGAGTACACCAGTATTACATATCGTCATGATATTCAGCGGACGATTGCCATAAATTTTTTCGAGCTCTTTTTCTGCAAATTTTGCCATGGAGAGATTTTTCTCATACAGCATATTCATTTCAGACTTCGCGTGAGCAACAAGCTTTGGATAAAGAGCATTCATATGAGTCTCTTTTCTGGCCATTTCCACACAACGGTCAATTTCAAAAGCGAGATTGACTGCTGTAGGACGTGCACTTTTTAAATAATCAGCAGCTCTTTCGAACTGCTCATAAGTACACTTGGGATTGTGCTTAAGAAAGAGGGCCATTCCCCATATGCCTGTGAATCCGATCAAAGGAGCGCCACGAACAACCATGTCTTTAATGGCGACAAAGCAGTCTTCGATTGTACGCGCTGTCATATAAACTTCCTCTGTAGGAAGAAGTCTTTGATCGATAAGTTTTAAAATTTCATTCTCATATGTGAGAGGAAGAACTGCTGTCATTGTATTTCCTATTTCTTTTTGAAGAACCCGTCGAGAAGTCCTTTTACTTTTTCTTTTGCTGCAGCTGGAACAATTTTATCGATATTTTTGTCGATAACTTTTTTCACTTCTTCCTGCCCGCGAGTTTTAATAGCACCTTTTGCCAGCTTTGAAACTGTATAACCATAATCCGGTTTCATATCAAAGCCTGGACCCGCAACTCTGATCGGAAGAATCTTTGTTCCTGCATTAGCTTGAAGAACATTAGATATTTTCCCCGTGTTATCCACAAAATTGACTTCCATTGTGGATTGTTTAGACCCGGCTTGTGGATAAATTTCTCCGGAGCCTGAAATTTGAACTTTTTTATCAATTCCCACAAAATCAAAAGATGAAATTGTATATTGGGAGTTGGTGAAGTGACCTTTCATCGTCAATGTTTCAAAGTTTCCATTGATTTTAATTTGTTTATCCTGAACCTTATCCTTGACCATCGGAATATTCGCAAGGAGTGGATTGATGTAATCTGAAATATTCAGTTTTTTAATTTCTCCATTTTTTGCATCTGCAACTACATTGACGTCGAAGACAGGAGGTCTGTTCGTTTTAAACATAGAAGCTGAGCCATTTACTTTTCCTGTAAATGTTCCTGTGAAGTTTTCAATAAACGGAGGAAGGAATGCTTTAAAAGAATTCAGGTTGAGGTTAGCTACTTCAAAGTTAAACTTTGAATCGTTTGTCAGTTTATTCAAAGTCATAGTCTGAGTCAGCTTGCCTGTACCCTTAGAAAATTTAAAACTCATATTATCGATGGCCACTGCACTTGTGCTCGTAACAATCTTACCGTGACCAGAAAAATCCTCTCCACCGATATTAATATTGTTCCAGTCGACCATAATATTTGAAGGTGGAATAGCTACCGGCGGTGCTGCTGCAACGTTTGCCGAAGGATTTTTAGCTGCTTCAGCTTTTTTCTTTTCCTCTGCTGCTTGAACATCTTCAGCTTTTTTATCCCAAAGTTTTGCACGAATAAATTTCTCCGGAATTTTCATTCCGCTGGCAAGAACACGAATGTCGAATGGTTTTAACTTCGAAATCTCGAACTTTTCTCCTGGATCAATTTGACCCGCGATAGAAGTATTGATTTGTCCTTCCATTGCTTCGGTTTTAATTTTAATGGCAAGATCTTTTCCTTTGAATTCACCGTTAACTGTCGTGCTGGCAGTAACACCTTCTTTTGAATAAACAATGCCTGGAGCAATTGAAAAAGTTAGGTTCGCATTGATTTTTTTGTCCTCAGAATAAAGCAGGCTGCCCGCTGCTTTCAACTTGGCTTTTGACATATCAATCGTCTTTTCCATCCCCATAATCGCAGAAACATCTTTTAAAATAATGTCTGCATTGATATCCGTGATTTCTACGGCTTTAGTCATCTTGAAATTTGCGCTGATTTTATTTTGCGATTCAAATGAAGTTGTCAGCTTTCCTGAAAGTTCGCCGTCTTTTTTCAGAAGCAAATCGATATTCGTCGTGATTTCCGGAAATTTCCACTCAAGTCCTGTTTTGGAAATATTATTAACTTTCACAATAACAGTTGAACTTACCGACCCATTCTTCATCAAGTCCGCGGCATTAAATTCACCAATAACGAACGTATCAAATGAAACAGTCGACTGATCTTTCATGATAAATTTAGCATTTGAAGCCAGTTCAAATGCAGTTGAAGATTCAAAGTTCAATCCTTTTATTAAAAATTTTGAAACTTTGATTTCACCATTAGAATTATCTTTTAACGAGTATTTAACAGAAACATCGGAAAGCTTTACATTGATTTTACTTTTTCCAAATAAACCTAAAGCTGAATTCGATCCGCCTTCTTTTTTCTTTTCCTCTTCTTCTTTTTTCTTTTCTTCCTCAGACTTCTTGTCACCCATTGCATAAGTCCAGTTATTTCCCTCTGCAAATTCGTGATAATTTAAAACGGGAGCATCCATTTTAATTTCTACTACACCTGAGCCTGTTAGAATCGCCCAGACTGGAACTTTTACGACAAGTTCATTCACCGACATCATATCAATTGTGTGGCTGTCTTTTGTCGTCTTCATTGCCAGCTTTTGAAGATTAATATCAAAGTTTAAGCCCCATCCTATTTCCACCGACTCCAGTGAAACGTCGGCTTTAGGAAAGACTTTCTTGGTTTGCTCTATGGCCATCTTTTTAATTTCTTCTGGGCGCAGCTTGGTCGAAGCATAGTAGAAAAGTCCTCCAAAAAGGAAAACGACTACGGCCAAGACAATGCCTAAAATTTTTACTTTGTTTGATTTCATTTTAAATCCTTCTCAACGGGGTATTGATTATTTAATTCATTAATTTTTGCAATTTTTATAAGTTCTTTAAGTGGATGAATCAGCGGATTGGATTCATTAAATTTATAAAGCCGGGAGCGTCCGACCAATCTCGAAACTAAAAAGCCTGCCTCTTCAAATCGTTCGAGTTGTTTTTTAATGGGATCCAAAGCCGTGCGGTGCTGTTGAGCGATGGCAGAAGCGTGCAGCTCTCCGTGTACAAAAATGGAGAGCATGACTTTTTCAGCTGATTTATTTCCAAAAAGACCTTCAAGCATGAGATCGATTATCAACTAAACAGTAGTTATTATCAACTACATTTTAGTTATAGTTTTAGGAGGTTAGGCCTATTGGCCAAAGGGCCATTTCAAAGGAAAGTGACTTACCTTCCGCCTATGAAAACGACACCCCCTTATAAAAATTACACCTAGGACCACCCCTCTGCCCCTACAGGCTATAATTTCATAAATATTTTTATCTCATAGAGGCAGGCAATGAACGTATTTAAAAAAATCGCTGATGTCATCCACGCAATACAGGTATGGACGAGATTAACGGCCCATAATACTTGGGGCATTTTCAATGTTTTTTTTATCGTCTGGGTAAGACCTATGAAAGGCGGGTTGCTGAAACAAGATCATCCTATGGTTACCGGAATTAATCCTGAAACCGGTGAATTTATCTGGAAAGAAAATATCATTTTTCAATCGGTCCGCGATGAATCGCTTAATGCTCCGTCGGATATAGAAATTATCAATGAAGTCGGAAATTATATGCGGAAAATGGTAGCGACCTCTGCTTCCACCGAAGAATTTCCTCAAGGAAAACCAGATCGCATGCCACCTGCAATCAATTACATTCATGGATGCGTACATTACAATGGTGGTTTTTTGATTTTCAACGATTTCAAAGACGCAATCTCTCATTTCAGCAATAAGGAATTTCAGAAGTCGTTCAAAAAATTTGTTAAGGAAGAAGGACGTGAACCGGTAAGTGTCTTCAGAAACAGAAACTATGACCGAATGGAATACCTGGAGTTCGTTTGTTTTCTAAGAACAATTTTTCCTTGGTTTTCTAATTGCAATGGAAATAAAAAGAGAATTGGCTGGGGCAACCCTGCTCCCTATCCATCAGTGAACACAATCACTGGTTATTGGATGGATGACACTTACAAAATCTATAGTGAGGAAGGACGAGCTGTAGTTTGCAGAAAACCGATTTCCAATAAATATTTCACTGAAGCGGTTTATGTCGGAGAGCGCGCAACAACAAAACCAGAAGAAAAACTTTTAGCAAAATTTACCAATGAAAGAGTTATCGCTCGCGGTGAAAAAGGAAATGTATTCTTCGTCGATGAAAGAAAACTTAAAAAGGGATATAAATTTAATCCTTCGGGAAAGCTTCCGCACATTGGCGATCGCTTAGTTGAAAAAATGTTTAACGTAACTCTTGATGTATAAAAAATGAAAATCAGTGAAACGACAGTCATCGATTTATCTTCTGAAGTAACCAAGGCCGACGGTACCAACGACGGCATTTGGTATTTCGGTGACAGGTTGAACATTGAAAATGAATTGATCATCGGTTTTTCTCCGACAAACTATCACTGTTTCATTATTTGCGGTGAACAGGAATTTCATCCGCGATTCTCTATAAATCCATGCAAACTTCAGCCATCGCGAATGAACAATGTTCGCGCAGCACTCTTTATCAGGATCAAAAATATCAAACGAGAAGATTTGGAAAACTTTCAAAAATATCTTATGGCCATGAAAGATAAAAGAACGCCGACATGCCACCAGGGTCTTTTGCAGGTTCTTTTCAAAGGGATCGGCATAACTATTCCCCGCCACTCAATATTCAGAACAACCCCTCAATCCTTTCTGAAAGGAATCGTTGAGAAAGGTTTAATGGACAAGAATGGCCATTCGTTGGAACTAGAATTTTATAAGACAAGAAGCAAAACACTTTCTGAAATGTATTTTGATATCAAAATTGTGCGCTGGCGCTACGGCTGGATTTTTAGTCTATTTAATCTGCACTATAGATTTCTAAAACTTTTTAAACCCCAATTGCTGGTGAGATAACGATGAGTGAACGATTTAAATTAATTTATCATCGTGTTCTTCTGATTTTATCAGTGGCCCTTCTCATTGGACTGGGCTTTTACGTTTATAAAAATGGAAAGTCATTTGAGAAAATTGGCTCCATCAGCATCGGCTTGATTGCCACGTTGATCTGTGTTCATTTTATAAATTATATTCTCCTCGGTCTCACACATTTTTATCCGTTAAAACGTTCGCACAATATTCAATTAAAAACGAAGGAATGGTTTGGTCTCTGCACCGTCTCAGAATTATTTAACATGCTCTTGCCGGCCAAGGGCGGAACCGCTATTCGAATGCTCTATATTACCGAAAAGAAGAATTTAGAAATGAGAGAATTTCTCTCAATGGGGCTTGCCGTAGTGCTGACTGGTTTTTCTCTTCTTGGAATTGTCGGAACTATCTACTGTCATTTTTTTCTAAAGTTCCACAATATTGTTTTTGTTGCGCTTGAATCATTATTTATTTCTTTAACGATTTCGTCCTTCCTGTTGATTTTTGCCTCTGAAATGGTGACGAGACTATTCAAACTAGAGCGAAAGTACTCTCCCAAAAAATATCTAGCCGATAAAAAAATTGTTATTGTTTCTATTCTTGCTTACACGGGAATGTTCGTGCTTTACCCGCTGAAAGTTTATCTTTCATTCAAGGCTATCGGAGTCCATATTCATTTTGCTGACTCCTTTGAAATCAGTTTAATTCTGCTTGGCTCATCTTTTTTTCAGATTCTGCCTGGAAATATCGGTGTGAAGGAAGTAGCCACTGCATACATTGCTCAACAATATGGAATTCAATTTGAAACGGCATTGCTGGCCAGTCTGGTCGACAGGGCCATTCTTTTATTGTTTCTCTTTCCCTTTGGATCGTATTTTTACTGGAATTTGTTGCTTGAATCGCGCTTACCAAGGATTGCTTCGATCCGTTTACCTAAAATTATAGCGTCTTCCCGAATTCCTCTGATGAAGCGACTTGCAAAGGTTCGCTGAGTATTTCTCCCGAGAAAAAATAAATTAGCCATTTCTGCAGATTCAAAATCGTCCTTGAGCCTGGCCGGATGAAAAGTGAATCCGGTTGCAAAGAGAATGGCATCAATCTGCCTTTGCTCGCCATTTTTAAAGACAACGGTTTTTCCTTCTATAAAATCAATATCAGGAAGAACCTCAACACACTTCTTGATGATTTTTTTCACAGAATGATCCATGGGCACTTCTGTATCACCTTTCACATTGTGAGAGAAAAATGTTCTTAATTTTTCAAAGACATCGAGATGGCGAAGAAAAAAATTCAAGAGTGACTCAGGAGGACCGAATGCAAGTTTACTTCGTATGGAAAGAAACAGATTGTGTTTCCCTTCAATCGACAGCTCGCTAATTAATTGTCCTGCTGATAGTTTTTTTCCAACTATCAAAATATTTTTATAATCCTTTAACTGCGACCGATTTTTATAATCTTTAAAATGAATTATTACAGGCGGGATTCCCGTGATTTTGTACTCGGGAGTAAACGGTGAATGAAAGACCCCACGGCAATCAACAACTATTCTGCTCCGAACAATTCCTTTGGAGGAATTTAAAGTAAAGCCATTTCTATCCTGGGCAATATTCTCAACTTTGCAGTTTACAATAATATTTAGTTTCTTCCGTACCGCCAGTTCTTCCATATAGGCTGCAAACTCAGTTGCACTAGTTTTGTGATATGGATGAAAAAGGTTTTTATCTTCAGGAATAAGATAATTGGACTTCCACAATGTTATCAGATGAAGATGGTCCGGCATTTTACGCCAGGAAGCTCCCGCAAACTGGTCTTGCTCAATAATGGCGTAGTCTATTTTATGTGAATGAAGAAAACTGCCAAGCGCAAGCCCTGCAGGGCCGGCTCCAATGATGACGACATCGCTTTGACAAATTGTATCGACACTATTTTCCATTATTCAATTTTAATTCAATAGTCCTAATTATTCATTATAATAAATGGATGACAATTGTACCTACTCTCATTTCCGCCTTTATCTCGCTCCTCTTGTGGTTTTACATACGCCACAACATAAAACGCAATTTCATAAATCTCTTCCAATTGAACTATCGCGCGATCTGGATTTTTGATTTTTTCTTTTTCTATTGCGGTTTTTTCCGGTTTCTTTATCGTATTCAGGGGCCGGCACTCAACAATCCGTTTTTTTATTTTCTCATGAATTTCAGTTACGTGATGCTGGGTTTTTTGGGATTGCTGACACTTCTGTTTATCGCATTGGATATTAAACATCTTTTTGATAAATTCTTTCATCCTGTTGATCGACCACAAATTGATCACTCAAGAAGAGAGTTCTTCAAAAAGAATCTTGCGCTGACTGGCATTGCTGCCAGCACCGTTGTGTCAGGCGCAGGTTTTGCCAACAGCTTTGATCCAAAGATCAGAAAAGTAGAGATCCCATTGCCGCCAGAGCACAAGAATTTACATGGATTGAAAATTGTCCAACTTTCCGACATCCATATCGGTCCTACTTTAAAAAAAGATTTTTGTGAGATGCTAAAGGAGCGCGTGGATTCAATTGGCGCTGATCTTGTTGTTATCACCGGCGATATGATTGACGGGAAAGTGGAGTATTTGAAAGAAGATCTCTCGCCGCTCACTGAATTGAAATCTAAGCTTGGAACTTATTTTGTAACCGGGAACCATGAGTATTACTGGTATGCAGATGAATGGATCGAATGGACAAAGTCTGCTGGACTCAATCCGCTCATCAATGAGAACAAAAAACTGACCTATAATAATACTGATTTCTATCTGGCTGGCGTGAACGATCCTTTCAGTATTCGCCTCGATCCGAAAAAGGCAACGAATCCTGAACAAGCGGCTTCCGGAATTCCATCAACCGCTTATAAAATCCTTCTCGCGCATCAGCCAAAAACTTGTTTTCAAGCTGCGAAACATGGATTTCATACCCAACTCTCCGGCCATACTCACGGCGGCCAGGGATTTCCATGGAACATCATTGTCACAGCAGTTCAGCCTTATGTTCGCGGTTTGAACCTTCACGAAGGGATGAATGTTTATGTTCATTCCGGTACAGGATTCTGGGGACCGCCGAATCGCTTTATGGTTGATTCGGAAATCGCTGAAATACATTTTATCTACAAGGAAAATGCATGATCTCCTTTGTTAAGAAACTTGCCGAGCACAATATTGATCTGAAAAGGGCTTCGATAGAGACTCTCCAAATTAATCTTGGAAAACTTTGCAATCAGGCTTGCCATCATTGTCACGTTGAAGCGGGTCCGCTCAGAACGGAAATCATGAATGAAAAAACGGT
>DAIQAU010000027.1:0-22097 GCA_036781565.1 Bacteriovorax sp.
ACAATTATTGATGAAACCATGCTGCTGAATATTTTCAGTACGGATCGCCATGAGGCCATGGATCTAGTCAGTTTCAAACTGCTTCTTTATTTTGTTTTCCTTTTTCTTCTTCCGACATTTGTTTTGCTTAAAATAAAACTGGAAAAATTCCCGCTTAAACAGGAAATCGGCGCTCGTCTGAAAACTCAGGGAATTTCATTGGCCGTCATCCTTGTGATGCTTTTTTCTTTCGGTAAGAACTACGCTTCGTTTTTTAGAGAACAAAAAATTCTTAGAAGTTACACCAATCCGACTTTTTACATTTACTCAGTCGGTAAATTTACAGGAAAGTTTTTTTCAAGTTCTTCCGGCACATTTATCAAATTAGGTGTGGGAGCAACGATCGAACGCCCTGAGAACCAGCGCAAGCTTGTTATTTTTGTCGTCGGTGAAACCGCACGACGTGATCGTTTTTCCTTGAATGGTTATGCCAAGGAAACGAACCCGCTTCTTAAAAAAGAGAATGTAGTGACTTTAACGAGTATGACTTCTTGTGGAACTTCAACGGCCATTTCAGTGCCTTGTATTTTCTCCAATATGCAAAGAAATGGTTTCAGTGCGGACAAGGCAGCCACGACAGAAAATCTACTGGATATTTTTGCTCACACCGGTCGAATGAATCTTCTTTGGCGCGATAATAATTCCAATTCTAAAGGAGTTGCAGACCGCATTGCTTATGAAGACTATAAATATGCACCGACGAATACAGTATGCGATGTTGAATGTCGTGATCTAGGCATGCTGGTTGGCCTTCAGGACTATATTAACAAACAACCTAAAGGCGACGTCTTTATTGTTCTTCATCAAATGGGAAATCACGGTCCGGCCTATTATAAACGATACCCGAAAGAGTTCGAAAAATTCACGCCTGTCTGTAAAACGAATGAACTGGAAAAATGTTCGAATGAAGAGATCAACAATGCTTATGACAATGCTATTTTGTATACCGATTTCTTCCTTTCTAAAATTATCGAGCTGCTAAAAGAGAATTCAAATGAATTTGGAACCGCAATGTTTTACGTCAGTGATCACGGAGAGTCTCTTGGTGAAAATGGAGTCTATCTTCATGGACTACCTTATTTTGTGGCCCCAGATGAACAAAAAAATGTGGCTGCCATTCTTTGGTTTGGCGGTGACATGGCAAAGAAAATCAATTATCCGGAGCTGAAAAAGAAATCTGCCGAGGCCCTTTCACACGATAATGTCTTCCATACTTTCCTGGGAATGATGGATGTTAAGACGCCTCTTTATAATTCTGAAATGGATATCTTGAATTCGGCCATCAAAAAATAAACTGAAAATGGAAAGGGCCTCTTGCGAGGCCCTTTTTTTTGTCTTGTCAGTTTTGATTAGTAAATTTCACAACACTCAACAGGTACTGAAGTCAATGTTTGAAAGTCTGGATATGGGTAGCATGGAGTACATTCTGGTGGAGTTGGAGGACATGGTTCTGTCGTTGTGTCAGTTGAATCATCGTTGTTATGGTTACAAGCAATGACGATAAGAATGATTGCACCAATGATAAGTGCAGTGTGAATGCCCATTCTGCTTCCTGACCAGCTTGCCCCGTGAGAGTAGGTGCTGCTTAGTTTTTGAATAACGAAAGCGCGAGCTTCAGCATCCGTCATACCATTTTCTTTGATGACCTTTTGAAGTTCTGCCATGTCTTTTTGAACTTGCTTGTCTTTAATTTTTTCCAAAGCGTGATCCACAAGATCTTTGTTTGTTACACCTTGAGCTTGCAGTTCAGCGATTTCCTTTTCAAAACCTTTTACCGCCTGATCAAAAACTTTTGTGTCTTTTTGATCCCACTCAACGTTGAGTTTGTAGTTTAACTCATCAAATGACTTGTTAAGTTCTGACTTCAATGCAGAAGCATTAACAATCGGAGTAACCGCGTACACCTGCGTGAACGCCGTTAAAAGAAAGAGCGCCGTTAATTTTTTGAACATAAATACCTCCCGTAAAAAAATGTTAAAAAGCCGCACAAGATTCATATGGTCTAAAGTTTTTTTATTCAATTTAATTTTTTAGATAGAAATTTGCGGATACTCGTGGTTTGTTCTGTTTCGATTTCAGGAGGGAAAGATGAATAATTTAAAACTTTTTGTACTATTGATTTTTTCTATGATTCTCAATTTCGCTGAAGCAGAAGTCTGGCACGCAACAAACACATGGGACAGACAATGGGAGAAAGAGTATGAGTCCTGGGTTGCACGCACTCTGAGAACAAACACGTTCTCTGGAGACGAAGGGCTTCTCGCCGGGATCCCCACAGACTGTGCTGATGCTCTTTATGATATTCGCATTCAGTTTGCTTATGAAAACTCACTTCCTTTTGTTATCAATGCTCCCTATGTCCTTCGCGATAAAATGAAAACGTTCGGAAGCGACACTTCGATGTTCGACAATATAAAAGATGAAAGAAAAAGAGTGAGAGCATTTATCAATTTCGTCAACGATGAAGTCGGTACCGAGAATTTAACGTATGATACTTTTCCTGTGAAAATAAGCGAGATCAATGCCGGTATCGTTTATCACGTCATCTGGTTTCTCTTCGGTAAAGAAGAACATCATTCTTATATACTCAAAGGATTCAATGCAGATCGAGAGCTAGTCTATTACGCTTCAGATGCTCCTCGAAAAGTGCGCAAGCTTCAGATTGATACGCCATTCCCTCGCTTCAGTTACGATTCTTCACCTTATGGTTTCCGCCGCTGGAAACATCCAGAACACTTGTTAATAAAAGAAAACGAAATTCCAGAAGAGTATGGGTACAGTCGCGAGCAGTATGTGCTTGCGAACAGACTCGGAAAAAAAGAAATCCTTAAGGAGATCAGAAGAAGACTTCAAAAATAATTTCATGCTCGAGACTTGGACAATACAACCTTAAAAAAAATTAAGTCTGAAATTTTTTAAAGCTATTGTCTAAGTCTCATCATCGGAGATACTACCGCCGCATGAAAAAACTAATCTTTATTTCAACAATCATTTCAACATTAACCCTTAACCTCTTAGCTGATGAGATCGGTGCTCTTTCCACAGCTGACAAAATTTACGACAATATTCGTGAAGGAAAATCTTCTCTGATGTCTGGACAGAAAGAAGAGGAAGTCCGAAACGAATATCAAGGTAATCCCGATCTAAAAAAACTCCAATCCATCATGGCAGATCGTTCGATCAACCGCTGTGCTACTAAAGTCATCCGCAAATTCAAATTTGAGCTCGGCCTCTCTGCAGAAAGGGACGTTGAGCTCGCCATTCTAGGGCTGCGCTTATATGATTCATTAGATGATGTAAGCGCAAGCATCCTTATGAAAGCGAATGATCTTTCAAATACAGTTGCTGGTCCAATTACAAAAAATGAATTGAATTCAGATGAAGAAGACGAAGCACTGGCCATCTATAAAGAGAAGTCAGACGATATTCAAAATAAAGCACTCTGTCTGGAAGATACTTATCGTGATCTGGTAGGCAAGTTGACTACAAAGTCGCCGAAGTTTTTCAGAAACCTGAAACACATCAATAAATTGGCCCGAAACAATGGCTACATCAATGATGATGAATTCAAAATGCTGGAAGTATTTCGTATTAAGAAAGTCCACGAATGGCCTGTCACTTTGAATTCTTATGCTCAATCGCTGGACGCTCTTTCTAAGAGATTTAATACCCGCACGAAAGAAAAATCCAATCTAGTGACACAGACAAAATTTCGTCAAAAAAACTCCATGAGAATGGAGCTGTACAATAAATTCGACAGCACGCAGATCATTCTTCTGGCCAATATAGTGAAAGGTCTCAAAACACGCCTGGAATCAAAAGATGTAAAAATCATCATCAACTATGACGATCGTCCGGCAGAAACAATTGAGCTTACTCCGATGGAAAAATTCCGTTTCATTCTTAAATTGTTGAGAAAAGAAATGGCAGACCTTAATAATGGAACTCTTCTGGAAGGCAAAAATGCCACTTATCTCGATCTGATCACGGCCGCTTACGAAGTCGGCTATATCAGTTCGGCGGAAATCGAGCAGCTCGCAAGTTTACAGGAAATCTGGAATCCGACTAAAACGCCGAAAGAAAAGGCCATGTTTTGGATTAAAACGTTCGGAGGAGTCGCCTCTGTTCTTCTTCCCCCACCGTTTGGATTCGTTTCTGTCATGGCGATTATGTTGATCGATCAGCAGATTAAGGATGCACCGGTAAACCGCGATCCTGATTTTAATCTTTTCTAATTAAACTTTTAGGTAGGGCCTATGAAAAAAATGTATTTTATTCTCGCGTGCATATTCTGGACCTCTGCCTCTCACGCTCTTGTTGAGAAAAGAGCAGTCGTGAGAGACAGCAATTTCAATGCTGTTATTGAAGAAGTGAGCTTACCTGATCTAACCAGTGATCATTCTTACGAAGGTAAATTCTTCAAGATTGTTCACGGAAAAAATGATGAAGCTGTCCGTTTTGATGATTCTGAGGACCTGCAATTAAAAGCTGCAACGACTTATTATCATCTGAGTAAAGCGAGAAAGTTTTTTGCAGAATTCATTAAGTCTTCTTACGTACAAAATCTTCCACAAATAACCATTCGCCTGGATTTAACAAATGTCTTTAATGAACTTGGTCACTTTGCTAACGACAATCTTGATCCTCAGTTTAACAATGCTCTCTCAGTTCCTGGAGGGATCGGGTATGAGCCGAGAAATATCAAACCATGGGGACCGGAAATCTGGTTCAGACCTTCCAAAGAAATTAACATAAAAGATTTTAAAGGCGTGGCAGATTTTGGAGGGAGTGCAAAAAGCTCACTCTCGACATTCCGGAAACAAACCCACATGGCAAACCTCGAGCAATTTATTATTGCCATGTATGGTTCAAGTGTCGGCGGTAATGTACCTTTATCGAGTGTCATGAGACTTGTGGGGACATCGTTGGTTCTCGAGGTTCTTTATCAATCTTCAGACATAGCAGCAGAATTTTTTACAAGAAAAATTTATCGCCTGGATTCTGCTCTGGTTCCGGAAATTATCTACCATGAATTTTCCCACGTGGCCTTAAGCGATCATCTCGAATTGTCGCATTCCACTCCGGTGAATGAAGGACTTGCTGATTACTTTGCCGGAAAAATTTCCAACTCAAAAAAACTGGCGACAAAAATTAAAGACTACAACTTGTTCAGCGGTAAAGAAGTCCGTAATAAAGTCCAGTACAGACTGGCCTTCGAAAGAGGGGACTTCGCTAATTCTGATTTTGTGTTCGGATTGCTCTGGAATGTCGGTGAGACTGTCGGAACTGATATTGAAAGCCAATTCATTTACGATATGACGGGACAATTGGAAACCAATACAAGTATTAAAGAAGATCTCATTAAGGCCACGCTTGAGACCTGCAAGAAAGAATGCAAATCTCCTTTCAATGACCGCCTTCGCCTCTACAAACTCTATAATTCAAAAAATTTATAAAGAAATCCACTCAGTCTTTATGGCATTTAATGTGCTTCCATTGTTGTTAAGAACCAACAATGGAGGTGCTTATGCCACAAGGAAGTAAAAAAAGCTATTCAGCAAAACAAAAACGAATGGCCTCTCATATTGAAAATAGTGAGAAAAAGAGTGGTGCTTCGACCAAAACGGCCGAAAGAATTGCATGGGCTACTGTGAATAAACAAACCGGCGGCGCGGCCAAAAAGAAAAAATAAATTTACTGATGTAATGCAAAGGTGATCATCGGGGATAATTGCCAGGATAAAAAATTAGCGCAAAAGCTGATTACCAGACTGGTCCGGTATTGATCCCCGGTTATTTTTGACATGGCATAGGCCTCCGCTAAAACAGCAAAGGTTTCTGCTGCCAGAATATTAAAAAGAAATGTCATTTTCAGGTTCATGATAAAGAAAAACACAATGGGATGAGTAATGGCGTTGAGACAGGTCACCAGGGCCATTGATTGAAACAAGGTTCTTTCCCTCATCAAATACGGTAGAAAAACCGGAAATTCCAGAATGTTCGATTGCAGAAACACCAAAAAATAATTCATTGATTGATGACCCTGACCAGTTTTGTAAAATTGTAGATTTGAACAATGAGAAGTAAGCTGATCAGGACAATCTGCCATTCAGCAAGTTCTATCTGGCCTGTTGAAAAATCATTATAAAACGAACGCATGACAGGACTGGAATCCAGAGAATTTTTCAGCATTCCAATCGGTGTCAGGAAGAGAGCTATGTCCCAGTTCGTTTCACTCAAATCAGGAAATTTGTAGTGCGAGATAATCGAAATTCCGCACAAGCAGATTAACTGAAACAAAAAATGGAGCAAAACTTTTTTAAACAAGAGGGTCATTTGCAGCTCTTTGGTTCCCATGGAAAACCATCACCGAAAATATCACCGTTGTCGCCAACGACTTTGCGGGGATAGATGGAAATTTTACAGGTCGATTCTCCGGCCTTGACGATTTTAAATTTTCCATTTCCCATCGAAACGAGTTGGCCGTCATTGCATTCAAAAGTCATGACCTTTTCACTAATTCCTTCTTTGGCAGGATTATATATTCCAAGATTTTTAAAAGTTTTTTCAAACTGCTCTTTGAGTTCCGGCTGCATTGTTGTGATCACACTTGCCACCGAAGGGAGAATTTTTTGAAGCTTGGAGGCTTCATCGCCTTTCAAAATTATTTTGTAATAGGGATCAGCGATGCGCCTGACTTCTGTTTCCTGATGATTGATAATTTTGTATTCTCGCATCTTAATTTCATTCACTTTAATAACCGCTATACCTCCATCATTGGCGTAAGCAATTTGTGTACTGATGACCATGCTGGCCGAGATCACGATGCGTTTTATTTTTTTAGGCATTCTTTGTTCCTTTGACAGAGTTTACTAGCGATTTCATACCTGACTCTGCAGGGCTCGAAACATATATAAAATAAATAAAAGACATAAAAATCAGGCAGCTTGATTGTTTAAAATTTGGACAGTCAATGAGCATGTCCTTGAAATTGAGATGTTTCATTCCAGGAGCAGGGTTTTCCTTTATACTCATTCAATGATCATTACTCCTGCAGAAAGACGCCTGATTATTCTTGAAAGCCTAAGACATGAAAAAGATCTCAAGCAGCTGGCCGCAATGGAACGGAGGCATGCTGAGAAAATTAAGCAATCATTTGATGAGCTTGATAGAGTTAAATCCCAACGAAAGATCACGATGATTGAACATGAAGAAGCAAACAGGGCCAATCGTCAGGCTCGCCTCAATGAAGTGCAGGCGAGACAGAATTTTATCAGAGGGCTCAACGTTATTTAAGAATTCGCTATTGCTCTCATTCACAATTCATATTTTTATTCTTTAATCATTTCATCCACTATCGGCGAAATTGTTTTCACCATGGAGGATCGAAAATGAAATTCTTTTTTTTCTCACTGCTGGCCCTCTCTCTTACAGCTCAGGCGGAAGAGACCCGTACCTATAAAAAATTAAATTCCTCACAGGCGGAAGTCGTTATTCAAACGGTTGAGCAGGATGGAACACAAGCTGCTTCCTATGTAGATGGTAAAGAAAATAATCAATTTGTTTCAGATTTAATGGGAGATAAGAAATCTCTTTTATATAAGTTAAAAAGAGAAGTTGAACTAGAAAACTGTGAAGAAACGAGTACTGATGAAACCAGTCATATTCCGGGGTGTGGTGAAGTGCAATTGACCCCGATGACTCTGACTTCATTTGGAAGAGGGGGGTGGGACTCTGGCGGAGCCGCTTACACCTTTTTTGTAGGATTTCGTCAGGATGGTACGGGAAGATTTTTTGATGTTTCCCATATGGTGACAATATCTGAAAGTGTTCTTGCTCAGACCACTGCAGATGGTGAATACGCAGGTAAGATTATCAAAACTCTTAATTTCGGTAAAATTACCCGCATTGATGAACATCAGCCTTAATTTTTCTAAGCAATTCGGCGTCGGTTTCCGGTGAATGCCTTTATGAGTGCAAGGATAACGACTGCACCGACAACGGCGCCAATAAAACCAGCGGGCTCATTTGAACTGTAAATACCCAATGCCTGCCCCAGGAATTGCCCGACAAAGGCACCTACTATCCCTACAATAGTTGTGAACAACAGACCCATGCGATCATCACCAGGTTTTACAAAACGGGCCACAAGTCCAACGATAAAACCAATGACGATTGTGCCTATGATACTCATACAAATCTCCTTGGTAAAAAAGTTCTCCTATATTCTATGAAGCAAATCAAAGACCATTTTCCGCTATGACATTAATAGTGAAATAGTATGGTGAGTATTTTACGGCACGTGATAAAAGAGAAAGGAAAGGAGAAAACTGTGATTACTGAACAAAAAGAGAATGAAACAGCAAATGTTCTTGAAGATGAAAAAAACAGCATCATGTTTGAGTGGCTGGAGCATGTGCGGGCGGAAGTAAGCATCGCTCGTTTAAAATCAGATGCTCAGATTTACAATCATCTTGGAGTTTTTTTGAACACTATGATTTCTGCTCTCCGAACAAATTACAGCTCTGAACTTTTGTCTGAAACACACGAGCTTTCCAGGGAGCATGGAGAACAAAGAGCACTCCTGAGAGGATACACGCTTGATCAGATTATTCATGAATACCATCTATTGCGGGAAACGATTTTTGAATATTTGATTGTCCAGAGGGATGTTCTCCTGACCGAGAATGACCGTAAGATTATTAATACTTTTATTGATGATGCCATTCAATCAACTGCAGCTGAGTTTATGCGAAAAGAATCTGAAGTACAGGAAAAAATCCGGACAGAGCTGGAGGAAGCACTTGAAAAACTCAAGGTGACCGTGAAAGCACGAGATAGTTTTCTTTCACTGGCATCACACGAATTAAAAACTCCTTTAACTACGCTTTTGCTTCAAGCACAGATAAAGAGAAGGCAACTGGCCAAAGGTCAGATTCATTTGTTCCAGGGCGAGAAACTGAACGAAATGATTGAGACGGATATAAAACAACTGGGAGCACTCAACAGACTTATAGATGACATGCTGGACATTGGAAGAATACGCACCGGCCGTCTGGAACTGAAAAAAGAAAGAATTGATCTAAGTGCAACAGCGATGGAAGTTTTTGAAAAATATCACCCTGAGGTTCAGGAAAAATGTTCAAGCTTTGAATTTAATGTAGAGGAGAACATCTTCGTTGAAGCAGATCAAGAAAGAATTATTCAGGTCATTAGCAATCTTATAAACAATGCTATGAAGTACGGTCAATGCAAGCCTCTTGCTGCGAAAGTTTTCTGTGATCGGGTCAACAATAAGGCTTTTATTGTTGTCCGCGATAATGGTTTTGGTATCAGTGAAGAAGATCGGGTTCGAATTTTTCAGACATTTGAAAGGGCCATTTCTCCCAATGAAGTCAGTGGATTGGGGTTAGGTCTCGCCATTGTTAAAGAAATCGTCGCGGCCCATGGCGGGGAAGTTTTAGTAGACAGTGAGGTAGGCGTAGGCTCTACCTTCACTGTCAGTTTACCTGTTATGCAGATGCATTGATTATTTTTTTCCCTGCAAGTTCTTTTTGAGCGACGTAAAGCCTCGCATGAAGGCCAGCATTTCGCGTGCGGCATTTGTCGGTTCCGGATTTTGCGGAGTTTGTAAATGACATGAACCCAGCTTAGGAGTTCCATCATCATCCGTCTTGCAAATCACTTTCGAATTGCATGATTTAAAATCACAAATCAATTCATTACCTGGATGAACTTTGAAAACAAGATCCATTCTCGCAATCGCCTCTTCAATTCCTTTCATGCAGGTTTTAAAATAGGCGCGATCTGTCTTCGTTGAACAAATCCAGTCATAAGCAACTGCCTTAAAAGATTCCATATCAGAGTCTGCAGTTACCGGAAGGACAGAAGCAAATGAGAGCAGTGAGTTTGCCATTCCTCTCTCACATCTCATGTCCGTGTTGTTGAACTTGCAGAAAAATTTGTAAAAAGGAAGTCCGCCTTCTTTAAATTGTCCCCATACAGAATTATAAGACCAGCGGGAAGGTTTCATGCGGAAACATAAACCATCGGCACAGAGAACTGTTTTGTTATAAGAAAATTTGTTCAAGTCAGTTTGGCTTTTACTCCAGTCTTCTTCTTTATACCAGAGACCATCTGTTTCAATTTTTTCAAAAACTGAACTGGTGAGAGAACCTGAAACTGGTAATCGCAGGAGTTGTGAAAAATCCGGTGATACAGTGAAGCCGGTATTACAGGCGTTGAGAGTCACATACGCATTTGGAGTAAAATGTGAGCGAAGTGCAATCAATCTGTCTTCATAGTCATAAGGGGCCATGTTGGCCTTGGTTGATCCGATTTTCAGACCCCAGGGAGATGAGTGCCCGAAGAAATCCCAACTCGCAATCTGAGTGAACGGCATCATTTCGTCCAGCAGAAGATCAGCAGTTAGTCCTCGCATCACTGTTTTTTGTATCGCCATTTTGTATTTGACGAAGACCGCTTCATCAGGAGTGTTCAGAACATCAGGGCTGCTGATAAAAACAACTTGATGATCAGGATGAAGTTCCTTATAACGACGGGCGCGGGTAAGACCGGACTGAAAAAATTGATCGGAATCTTCTTTTTGTCCCGAGCCGATCGTAATGATGTGTGTAATCCTTCCCGTGTCCATGATGACATCGCCGCCATAGAGAGCAACTCTATACTCTGTGCTCGGTGGAGGAGGATTGGATACACTTTCATTCTCTTTGGCATGTGTTCGGTTAAAAAGAAAAATATAGGTAAGCAAGAAGAAGAAGACGGAGAGAAGTTTTAAGTTCATACAAAAGACCTACCTTTTAAGAGTTAAGCTTTCCGGTAAATGGTAGAGCTTCTTTCTTTCCCGAAAAAAATACAAAATACAAAATTTTTTCGATCGTTAAATCTAATCGCTCGGGTATTATTCATAGGCTTTTTTAATAAGAGTTATTTCCTATTGGTATTTTTATTTCCGAGTGTTTTTCTGCATTCTCTTGTGCAAGACAAACCACGGGAAGGAGTTTTGCCAATGAAAAAAAATCGAATTGTCATGAGTCTCGGTTCTGCTTTAGTAGTTCTCTTATTAGCAAGTGGATGTGGAAGCAAAGGTTCTGGGAGCAGTGAAGGAACAGTCACATCAGGAAGTTCTACTCAAGAAAGACCGGGAGATAAACCAGATAAACTTAGACCAATCAGCCTTGGTAAGTCTGAAGACTTTGTCGTTCTGGCCTACTCAAATATAACTTCAACAGCACCTTCTTCAATCAATGGAAGAGTGGGGTTAATGCCTGGAACACGCGATATGCTCAAGCTTACCGATGCCGAAGTCGCAGGAGGAGCTCCAGACATTATGGCGGCAGATGATGAGACGGATCCACCTAATCTACTCTCGAATGCGAAAGTAGATATGGTTTCTGCTTACACAAAGGCCGCAGGATTGACTCCTGATGCTGATAAGCAGGCGCTTAATTCATCAATCGGTGGTAAAAAATTAAAACCGGGAATTTATAAATGGAGTGGAGACCTTACTATCGGTTCAGACTTCAGTCTGGAAGGCGACGATAAGGCGATCTGGATCTTTAAAGTACCAGGTCATCTGAAAGTTTCTGATGGTGTAAAAATGGTTATGAATGGTGGAGCTAAAGCTTCAAACGTTTACTGGCAAGTAGCGGGAAGCGCAGTTTTGGAACCTACATCGGAAATGTCAGGTAACATTCTTGCTCAACAATTTATTGAACTCAGAAGTAAATCTGTTTTAAATGGTCGCGCTTTTGCGAAAAACGGTTACGTTTCGCTCAATCAAGCAACTGTGACTAAACCACAATAAATAAAAAAGGCCCGTTTCTGCGGGCCCTTTATTTTTTGATTTGGAAGACAAAAAAAATGGCGAAGACGTTACCGTACTTCGCCATCGTTTCGAGAGTGCTTCATCCTGAAGCTCCTTTAGAAGGGAAACCAATCCATCGATTTCTTAATTTTAATAGTGCAGACCTTGTACCAACTCAGCTTTTGCCAACTTGTTGATTGGTCCCTGCAGAAATATAATAAATCTCTTTGAGTCAGTATCAGAATGACAATTATTAACGACACCGTTTGTATTCATCGGTTAATTTCAGAGCTAAAATTTCACTGAGCTATTTCTTTTTATTATCTTCCTGCTTCCTGTTTTTTTCGCGGGTAGTGTTCAGAATTTCCAGATTTTCTTTTACTGTTTTATCTTTTGGTTTTTTTGCCGAAACAGCAGAGTCAGTGAGAGAAATTTTTTGGTCGGCGGAGGAATTATTAGTCCCTGCCTGACTGACCTCATTTGCCGCTGACATTTGAGGATGAAGAAGGCGAGGAATACCATTATCCAGTTCGCGGTAATTTTTTAGTTCTTCAACATTTAATTTTTTATCCGCATGCTCAAAACCCTTAGCAGAGTTCAATACGACAGCATGATCGCCAGGAATCAATTCCTGCTTTTTTCCATCGGTCGTTTCCATATGGATTGATCCTTCCAGCAACGCAACCTGAGTGACGTCGCTGTCTTTATTTTTCAGAACATTCACCATGAGTTCAGTTCCGCGAATCCCCATGCTCACGACGGGCGTTTTGATTTTGAGCTGATCCATCTCTTTGGATTTTTCACGAACAAGAGCGCGCCACTGGCCTTTAAGTACATTGTATTCAGCTTCGCGGTCATTTTTCGTTCTATACTTCCAGCCTGACACTTTAAAATCTGACTGTGGTCCAAGTGTAATAGTTGTTAAGTCGATCATCTCCATTACCACATAACTATTTTCAAGCGTCTGCAAAAGATCATTATTATATATTTTTGAACCTTGCTTTAAATCTCTGTCTCCGATAATCGCTTTACCACGCAGGATTTTTATTTTTCCGAGATATTTTGGAATTAGTGTTGAAGTTTTTGGATCGAGAACCCAATCTTTTTCTTCACCCGGTTCCGGTTTCATCTGTGCGAATGCATTGTTGAAGTTCATTAAAAGCAGAGTCGATAGAATTAAATTTTTCATAGTTAGATGATAAAAGAAATTTTTTTAATTTACACTGGACAGTTTCTGCACTCCTTAGTAGTCTAGGAAAAAGATCAACATTCGACCAAGGAGGCATTCATGAACATTTCAAAATCATTCGCAATGAACTCTGCGGTCAATTCAATCAGCTTATAGCTCGTCTAACAGCTGCTCTTGTAACTGCTATTGCATTAACCTCATTACAATTTAAAACTTAGGTATAATCTGAACAATTGTTTCAGATTAAGGAATTTATGAAATTTTTTAAGAAGCTCTTTTTTTTAGAGGCTTCTCCTCTCGTTGAAAAGGGGAAGTCCAAAATATTGCAGGAAAGCGATATGCTTTCACTGCCGGACCATTTGCATCCGAAAACAGAAATTTTCAACGAAGATGAACTCAACTGGTCATCGCCCTGGAAAAATCTCTGGTCGGTCATCCGCATTTCAAGGCCGGAACTAAAACATGCGTATTCCTGGTATATTTTGTCTGCGCTTTTTTCTTTGTCTTCTCCGGTTCTGGTGAATCGTTTTGTTTCTGCGATCAGCATCGGTATTACACCTGTGAATGTTGTCCAAACAATGATGACAGGTGTACTGCTCGGAATGTGCGGTTTTCTGACCGGATTCTGTCTTCAACATTATTTTTATCACGCCCTTGGGGCATATCAGATTGTGACAAATATTCTGAATAAAATTTTATTTTCACACAGTTTGAAATTGTCCATGCAGGCCCGGGGAAAAAATCAGCTCGGCGATATAGTCAATTACATGAGCAGCGATAGCGATGCCATAGCAGATTTCACTTTTGTTTTTGGCGATCTCGCTTACAACATTCTTATGATTGTCGGTGTGATCGGCATGCTTTTTTATTTTCTGGGATTGTCTGCAATCGCAGCCTTGATTTCTTTTTTTATGCTCGCTCCTTTGACCTCATACGTGGCAAAGAGATTTACAAAGCTCGAAGAAGAAATGATGAGCTTTCGGGATAAAAGAGTCACCTTAATGACTCAGGCGATGAACGCTATCAGAGTTGTTAAATATTTTGCCTGGGAAAAAAGTATTGAAAAAGAGGTCATGGATATCCGCGACCGGGAACTGGCGAGCAGAAAGAAACTGGCGCGCTCGGAAGTTCTTTCAGGTCTTGGTTATATGACTGTTTCAACGATTGTTCTCTTTATTGCACTGGCCACGCATGCTCTTCGCGGTCAGAAAATCGATGCAGCTTTGATTTTTACCTGCGTCTCTTTGTTTGGTCTTATTGAAGGTCCCTTCGGCGATCTTTCTCATCTCATTTCTCGTTGTACAAACGGCTATGTCGGCGCAGGAAGACTGATCAAGTTTTTGAAGCAGGAGACTTTGCAGGATTCAAAAGAAGACGCGGAAGTCGAACGCACAGAAACGGCCGGTGTGGAATTCTCACATGTCTCGGCTTACTATGAAGATTCGCAATTGCCTGTTTTGCAAAATATTTCTTTCGAATTAAAGAATGGTGAATCTCTTGCGATCGTAGGGCCGGTTGGCAGTGGAAAAAGTTCTCTTCTTTATACCATTCTTGGTGAGACAAAGATAAAAGAAGGCAAGGTTCAATTTTCCGGGGGGCGTAGACCTCTCATGTCTTATCTTCCTCAGGAAGCTTATATTATCAATTCCACTCTGCTGGAAAATATTGTTTTCGGTGAAAGTGTGACGGAAGATGATATTCAACAGGCCATTTTGCTTTCTTGTCTCTCGAGTGATCTTTTGCAGATGAGTGGGGGACTGCAGACGGAGATCGGTGAAAAGGGTGTGAATCTTTCCGGCGGCCAGAAACAAAGAGTAGGACTGGCAAGAGCGTACTTATCGAGGCCGGATCTTATATTGCTCGATGATCCGCTTTCGGCCGTCGATCACGATACGGAAAATAAACTCTGCGATCAATTGCTGTTTGGCGCCTGGAAAAACAAAACGAGAATCGTTGTCACTCACAGACTCGAGCATCTTAAGAGTTTTGATAAAATACTTTTTCTCCAGAACGGAAAAGTTGAAGGGTACGGGACATTCGAAGAGCTGCAGGCATCGAGTGTAGTTTTCAATTCTTTCTACGCGGAACATTCCAGGTCTCATGGCACTCATGAGAAAGTGGATCACGTCCAGCCTGAACAAAAAGATAAAAGCAAAACCGACAAGCTCGTCCGCATTACGGAGGATGAAGACCGCGAAGTTGGCGCAGTAAAAAAAGATATTTATTTTGATTACATCAGATCTCTTGGCGGAGACGATAAAAAGACAAGGCCATGGATTTTAATCTGCCTTTTTGCCGGTGCTTTACTGGTTGCACTTGCACCTCTTTCGCAAAAGGCCTGGCTTTCTTATTTTACGTCTCATCAGGACAGCTGGAATCCACTGAATGCAATTGGCATATACGGGATGATTGGATTGTTGGTTCTGGTTCTTTCTCTTCTGAATAATTTTTTCTGGCTGGAAAGAGGAATCAAGGCCGGAAAAAATATGCACGATAATATGTTAAAGAGTGTTTTGGCCGCACCGGTGCGTTTTTTTGATTCAACTCCAGTGGGGAGAATTATTCAGCGTTTTTCACGCGATATTGAATCAGTAGATGTTTACCTTCAATGGAGTTTTATCAGCGTTGTAAATTGTCTTTTGCAGATTGCAGTTTCCGTTTTTTTGATTCTTGCACTTGTTCCTTTTATGATCGTCGTTATCGCTCCGGTTCTCTATGCGTATTATATCGTCCAGAAGAATTATAGAAGTCCCGCGAGAGAAGCTAAGCGTTTTGACAGTGTCGCTCGTTCTCCGCGCTATTCACATTTTAAAGAAACGTTGCAGGGACTGGTCGTCATCAGAAGTTTTTCCAAACAAAAATGGTTCATGGAGAGTTTTTTTAATAAACTTGCTGAAAGTCAGCGCATGTTTTATTCACATTATATGTTGAATAGATGGTTTTCATCGCGCATCCCGATGATTGGTGGACTCATTTCAATGTCTACAGCTATTGGAATTACCATTTCCGCTTATAACGGCTGGATGACGGCAGGAACTGCAGGACTCGTGACCATTTATTCGCTTTCATTCTGGGGCTATCTTAACTGGGGCGTGAGAATGTTTGCCGATATTGAATCGCGCATGACTTCTATTGAACGATTGAAATTCTTTGCAAGTCTTCCTGGCGAACATGAAACAGTGAAGGCGAGCGCTAATCATTTGCCGGAATATTGGCCGCCAAGAGGAGCAGTTCGTGCGGAAAACATTAAAGTAAAATATGCTGCCCATCTCCCTTTTGTTCTCAAGGGAATTACGTTCGACATTGAGGCGGGATCAAAAGTCGGTATTGTCGGAAGAACGGGATCCGGCAAAAGTACATTGTTTCAAACGTTGTTTCGTTTTATTGAGCTTGAAGAAGGTTCGCTCTTTATTGATGGTGTTGATATTGCCACTGTTCCACTTGAGCGATTGAGAAAAAGCATTGCAGTCATTCCCCAGGATCCTACCTTGTTTATGGGAACGATCAGAAATAATCTGGATCGCTATCATGAATATTCTGATGAGCAGGTGATTGCAGTTTTAAAACATTCAGGTCTCTGGTCGATGGTTGAAGAATTGCCCGAAAAACTTAATGCTCCGGTGCTTGAAGGCGGAAGCAATTTCAGTCAGGGGCAAAGACAGCTGCTTTGTCTTTCCCGCGCACTTCTCATTAAAGCGAAAATTATTGTCATGGATGAAGCAACGGCGAGTGTGGATGTACAAACGGATGCTCTTCTTCAAAAAGTCATTCGTGAAGAATTGCAGGGAATCACCATGCTTATTATTGCTCACCGCCTGGGCACAGTGAAAGACTGCGACCAGATTATCGAAATTCAGAATGGTTTAGCGCGAACAATCAGACGAAGTGAAGTGACCGCCGACGTTATTGCATAACAAGATCTTTTGCGCCAACAACTCCGACAATGGGAACTTTGTTGGAGATGGCGTGAATTTTGGAAATTATTTTTCCGCGCGAAAAGAGATGCCAGTTTGTTTTGTCACGGGCGAGCTGGAGCTCATAGGATTTTCTTTTTCCGGTGAGGATATTGTAAACAGCATCAATCGTGATCATTCCCCCCTGATCAGGAAGAAAATTTTCGGTCTCTATTCTGGCCAGATTGTTTTTGACCTTGATCCCTTCGCGGGCAAAAGCGTCGATGGTTAAAGCATCGCGATTAAATCTTTTTCCCTCTGAAAAACTGTCAATGAAAAATGATTTCAGGACATCTGTTTCCGTATCCACATCCACAACTAAGGCATAAGTGTCAGGAGTTACATCCGTCGACAATGTGGCCAGCGTTAGTTCATCCGCTTTTCCCTTAGGTGCATAAAGTAAAATAAGAATGGAAAGAAAAAGAGAATAGAGAAGAAGTTTATTTTTAGCCGTCATGATTTGGTCCTTGTGAGGGAGGATTCGAAAGATCTTTCGCAGAGGCTATAAAACAAAATGAATTACGTTTGAAAAATACATAATCGCTATGAGCTAATATAGAAAATTTGAATCGTTTTTCCTTGTCAGGTTTAAACAAAAAATGCATTCTTACGCGTTTGCAAATTCTTAAAAACATCCGGAGTCACCATGAGCGAATCTCGCCTGAAAAGAATTCTTACTCCCACTGTGCTGATTGCAGCGCTGGGATACTTTGTTGATATGTTCGACATCACTTTGTTTGGTGTTGTTCGCGGTCCTTCTATGGCCGCCATCGGTGTGACTAAAATTGAAGATCTGATTCAAGTCGGAGTTAAATTATACAACTGCCAGATGGGGGGAATGCTCCTCGGCGGTATCTTCTGGGGGATTCTTGGAGATAAAAAAGGACGTCACACAGTTCTTTATTCTTCAATCCTCATGTACTCGCTTGCCAATGTTTTGAATGCGTTTGTCACGACTGTATGGCAATACGAAGTACTTCGTTTTTTAGCAGGGGTTGGTCTTGCCGGAGAATTGGGTGCGGCCGTTACGCTTGTTTCGGAATCGTTGAATAAAGAAGACCGCGGTTATGCGACAACACTTGTCGCGACTCTCGGTATGATCGGAAGTTTGTGTGCAGCTCTTGTCGGAAAATACTTTGCGTGGAATCACGCTTACCTGATCGGTGGTGTTCTCGGGTTAGTTCTTTTAGCGGCCAGATTAAAAAGTTTTGATTCGGAAATGTTTAAAGCTCTTAAGCATAAAAAAGTGGAGAGAGGAAATATCTTCATTCTGCTTAAACCAAAAAGAGCAATCCGTTATATGAGCTCTGTGGCCGTCGGTGTTCCGATTTATTTCATTACTGCGATTCTTCTGACTCTGGCACCTGAAGTGACAAGTGAATTGAATATTACTGGTCCGGTGACTGCTGCTGATGCCTTGATTTACGGATCCATTGGTCTCGCCGTCGGAGATTTGCTTTCTGGTCTATTGTCTCAATGGATGAAGAGCAGAAAGAAAGTTATCTTTCTTTCTCTCGTGGTGGCAGTCGCATCGATGGTTGTGTACATGAGAGCACATGGATCATCTCCACAATTTATTTATACACTTTGTTTTATCCTTGGAACTTGTGCGGGCTACTGGGCAGTTCTTGTAACTGTAGCAGCTGAGCAATTCGGAACAGAAATCCGTTCCACTGTTGCGACGAGTGTTCCGAATTTCGTCCGCGGATCGGGGATGATTATCGCGTCTTCGTTTCTTGTTTTGAAACCTTTCTTCTCGATCGGCCAGACTGTTATGATTATCGGTGGGGCCGTCTTCTCGATGAGTTTCCTTGCCCTCTTTATCTTAAAAGAGACTTACGGAAAAGATCTCGATTATCTTGAAGCACATTCAAATGATTAAAATGAAAAGGGGGACTTTACGTCCCCCTTTTTTTTGCGGTTTTTACATTCTACGGGCGGAATGAGCGAATTCTTCAATCATCTTTTGATTAAAGACGGGTATATCTTTTGGCGAGCGGCTCGTAACGAGATGTTGGTCTACTACGACTTCAGAATCTTCCCATTCAGCACCGGCGTTTTTCAAATCGGTTTTCAGGGAAGGCCAGGAAGTGATGTGTTTTCCTTTAGCTACTCCGGCCTCAATTAAAACCTGAGGGCCATGGCAGATAGAAGCGATAGACTTTCCATCTTCAACAAATTCTTTCACGAACTCAACAGCTCGTTCATTCATTCTCAATTGATCCGGATTCATGACTCCGCCTGGAATCATCAGAGCATCGTATTGAACGCCGGTTGTTTCGTCGACAGTCGCGTCCACACTGATTTCACGCCCCCATTCAGTATGTTTCCAGGCCTTGATTTTTCCAGAGTGCAGAGAAATAATTTCCACTTTTGCTCCGGCCGCTTCAAGTGCTTCTTTGGGATCAAATAATTCTGATTCTTCAAAACCATCCGTGGCGAGAATCGCTATACGTCTGTCTTTTAATTCATTCATAAAACCTCCTAGTCGTTGGAAGGTCCCGTTGCATGATAAACTCTGCGTTTTTTAACGCCAGGTTTGTTGATCTGCATCTTGGGATTCGGATACATCAATTTCACAACTGTATCGATGGCAATGGGTTTGCCGAATTTAATGGACTTATAAATGGCCTCGATGATTTTAACATCGGCCATCCCTTCCGTTGCGTTGGGTTCTGGTTCTTTATCATTTTGAATGCACTCGGAGAAATAAAGAAGTTCAGCTGAAAATTGATCGCGCTTTTTAAAGCTGCGCACTTTTTCTTTTCCTCCTTCACTGAACATTCTGAGTTTCATTTCCTCGGCATAATCATAAGCGTGCTCCAGTCGAATTCTTCCTTTAGTGCCGACAATCTCATAGTCGGATGAATCAAAAGATCCAAAACTGATGGTGAAGTTCGCCAGTCTCTCGTTTGGAAAACGCATGATCACAGAAACAGTTTCATCACATTGGTTGAATCGGATATCGCCACTGTTGGCCGTCATGGCGAAAACTTCTTTTGGTTCATCCTGAAAAAGATAGCGGGAAGCATTGATACAATAAACTCCGATATCGTGAAGAGGTCCCCCACCCAGATCGGGATCATTCAACCGGATATTTTTTTTATCTTTGATTTGAAAGCTGAAGTCCGAATTGAAGAATTTCAGATCTCCGAGTTTTCCGTCGCGACAGAGTTTAATCGCTTCAAGATTGGCCGCTTCAAAGTGCAGGCGGTACGCAATCATTAATTTGATTTGATTTTTTTTGGCGGCCTGATCCATCTTTTGACAGTCTTCTTTACTGACGGCCATTGGTTTCTCACAAAGAACATGAATTTGATGTTTGGCCGCAAGCTCGACAATTTCTCTGTGAACATCATTGGGAGTCGCAACGTATAGAGCGTCTATCAAACCGCTTTCAAGACATTCTTCAATTTCGTCATAAGTAAAAAGATGTTTCACCTTATATTGCTTACCGATGACTTTTAGTTTTTTTGCATCTTCAGAAATGAGAGCGACAAGTTCTGAATTGCTCTTGGCATTTTCAAACGCAGGCAGAACTGCGGATTGAGCAATATGACCAAGGCCCACTACGCCGTAACGAATCTTTTTCTTATGTTTCATATTCATCGCCTCACATGTTCAATTTTAAACTCCTGAAAATGTCGTAAAAACCAAACTGATTGATCAGTCATTAACGATCCTTCACTAAGAAAAGAGCAATGAAAGTGCCAAAGATGTGACCTATATGCGCATTGATGAGAAAAGAGTTTTGAGAGCAGAATCAAAAGGTGGAGGTGCAATCATGCGTGGAAATATCTGGAAAGGAGCTTTATCTTTTGGTCTGCTGAATATTCCTGTGAAACTCATGAAAGCCGAAGAAGAAAAAGCTCACAGTTTCTCAATGCTTGATGGAGAAGATCTTTCTCCCATTAAATATAAAAAAATCAATGCCAAGACTGGTGATGAGGTCCCTTATAGTCAGATCGTGAAGGGTTATGAATATAAAAAAAATGAGTACATCGTCATGACAGATAAAGATTTTAAAGCGGCCAATGTTGAGGCCACCGGGACAATCGATCTGCAATCGTTTGTCGACCTGGAAGATGTTGATCCTATGTACCTGGAAAAACCTTATTTTCTAGTGCCCGATAAAAACGGTGAGAAGGGATATTTTCTTCTGGCAGAAGCGATGAAAAAAGCGAAAAAAGCGGCCATTGGCAAAATTGTGTTGAGAAGCAAGCAACATCTGGCGCTTGTGATGGTTCGCGGTGATTATCTCGTGCTCGATATGATGAGATTTGCTCACGAAGTTCTCGACGCTGATGAAGTGAATTATTTTGAGGGAATCAAGCATCCGAAATTTTCGTCAAAAGAAATGGAGATGGCAGTGACCTTGATCGATAACATGACGGACAAGTGGAAGCCTGAGCATTTTAAAGATACCTATTATGATGATCTGGGAAAAATTATTCAAAAAAAAATCAAGGCCGGAAAAGGCAAGACAATTGAGTATGAAGAACCTAAGAAGATCGAAACCACCTCTAATGTTATTGATCTCATGCCGTTGCTTAGAAAAAGTCTTGAGAGCAAATCCGGAGGCGCGGCCAAAAAGAAAACGACTAAAGCTTCGAGTAAAGTTGCCAAGAAAAAAACCACTAAACACACTACTAAACACAAGAAAGGCGCATGAAAAAATTATTGAAGAAGTACAATGATAAAAGAAATTTTTCGATAACCAAAGAGCCGAGTGGGGCGCGTGTTTCAAAACAGGTTGTTTCAAAAAGAAAAAAGGGACCGATCTTTGTCGTTCAGGAACATCATGCTTCCCATCTGCATTATGATTTTCGGCTTGAACTCGACGGGGTCCTTAAAAGCTGGGCCGTCCCCAAAGGACCTTCGATGCATCCGGATGACAAGCGTCTTGCGATGATGGTGGAAGATCATCCGCTCGATTATGCTTCTTTTCATGGAACAATTCCGAAAGGGCAGTATGGCGCTGGTGAAGTTTATATTTGGGATAGCGGGACCTGGGAAGTGATTGGCGATCCTCATGAAGGATTGAAGAAGGGAAATTTAAAATTTAAATTGGACGGGAAGCGGTTGAAAGG
>DAIQAU010000028.1:0-5809 GCA_036781565.1 Bacteriovorax sp.
CGACTCCGAATTTAAATTTTGCTACGACCGCTCTTGCTGCCGAAGACGTTCCATTCCATCTCAACTACAGCCCGACTGATTATGATTATGGTAAGGACGTCGATCTTTTGTTTGGTGAGCTTGGAAAAAACCAGCTCAACCGCAGAACTGTAGATAGCCTTGGCAAATATCAACATATGAAGCATTCATTCTCCATTTTGAATGCAACCTACGATCGTTTAAAACAAGTTCTGGCCATCAATGATCAGGATTCTTTTTATAAGAACTGTGCCATTGTTTCTAAAAACGTAAATACATACACTGATAGCATTTCTGATCGTCTTAATATTTCTATCGATAAATATTGTCGTTTTCTTTTCTTAAAGAGAATGACCGATCTTTCGCCGAATATAAACTTTTCATCTCGCGATCTGGCTTACTTTAAAGATGCTGCTCCATTTTTCACCACTGGAGAAAATAGACCGGAACTTGTTTCATTCTTGAGACATTTTAAGACGAACCCTGTTGAGCATGAAAAAGTTTCAAATTTTTTGATTGAGAAATATATTGAGTTCAAATTGCGTCCGGCAACGAACGTAATGACGAGCCTTAAAGTAAATGCTCAATTCAATAAATTTCTTCAAAACAATCTCAACCTGGATGATTCTTCAAATTCTTATTTCCAGGATGAATTCCAGAGACTTTCAAGAGATGCGCAGGACGCAGCTGAAAAAGGCGAAGTCACGCAGTCAAAACTCATCATCATGAGTGCTGTTAATTTCTATAACCGCAATAAGAACTTCATTAATCAAAAGAAAGCCTGGACAGGAGTTATTCTCACAGCGAAAGCTCTGTTCTATAAAGGCAGAGATAATGATTCGCTTGAAATTTTTAATCTCGCTAAATCAATTGCATCGAAAGAAGATTTTTCTGAGACGAATTTTTATCTGATCTGGCCTTATATCATTAATAAAGATTACAAAGGCATGCGTGCGATGATCGACAAGCACGGAATGGAAAAGAACATGGATAAGTTCGATTCCAAAATGCAATTCTGGATTGCGACTTCTTTGATCAAAACCAATGATGTAGCAAAAGGTACAAATTACCTGCACAAGATTCTTGAATCTTCACCATATTCATTTTACTCAATCCTTTCGCTCAAAGAGATTGCCTCTCTCGGCAAGGGCAAGGTGAATGAATCAGAGATCCTTTCAAAACTAGTATCTAAAAATGAGCCTGCAGATTTTTCAATGGATAAGGCGGGAAGCGAGCTTAAGGATTCACTCAAACGCCTGGCGGTTTGGAATAAGATTGGAAATGAAAGGTTCGCGACGCTTGAGCTTCGCTATGTTCAATCTTTGCCGAAAGAACTGACTTTCAAAGACGCTGATTTCGCCAAAACTATTTCAGCTCAGGCACAGAAAGAATTTTTGATCATGAACATGATCAGACTGCTCAACTCTCAGAAGAAATTCATCACTTCATTTAAAATTTTTCAAGATTCACTTGATCAGAATTCACTCAGCTTGAACTATAAGCTTATAAAGTTCATTTTCCCGCTGAATTATATGGATATCATAAAGAAGAATGCTGAGAACATAGATCCACTGATTGTTATTTCTCTGATCAGACAGGAATCAGCTTTCAATCCTGAAGCGAAATCAGGTGTCGGCGCTAAAGGCCTTATGCAGTTGATGCCGGCAACAGCAAAACGATTTAACCGCAAGGTACGAGTCAATCATCTTGGCAACCCCGAAATCAATATCGCTATCGGAACTAAGTACTTTAAGCAACTACTGCAACGTTTTGACGGCAATTTGATTTTCGCTCTCGCTTCATACAATGCTGGTGAAAATAGAATTGATAGATGGAGAAAGGATATATTCAGAAATGATGATCCGTTGTCTACGATCGAATCTATTCCATTTGAAGAGACTAGAAATTATGTGAAGTTGATTTACAGAAACAATTTCTTCTACTCTTTATTGCAGAATAAACCTGTTTTAATGATTCCGCTTGAGGAAACTTTTAAAGTCTCCTCAAACGGGACTAAGCCTTATTAAACGTTGAATCTGAAGTGCATGATGTCGCCATCTTTAACGACATATTCTTTTCCTTCGACTCTGAACTTTCCTGCTTCTTTAACTTTAGCTTCTGAGCCGTAAGTGATCAGGTCGTCGTAGCTGAAGACTTCTGCTTTAATGAATCCGCGCTCGAAGTCAGTGTGAATAACACCTGCACATTGAGGAGCTTTCATACCATCCTGGAAAGTCCAGGCACGCACTTCTTTTACTCCGGCAGTGAAGTATGTTTTAAGGCCAAGCATGTTGTAAGCTGCTCTCGTTAGTTTATCGAGACCAGACTCTTCAATGCCAGCTGCTTCAAGGAATTCTTTTTTCTCTTCAAGTGTTTCAAGAGAAGCGATTTCTGATTCAAGCTTTCCGCAGATCTTCATGACTTCAGAATTTTCTGCTTTGGCGTAAGCTTTTACTGCTTGAACGTGATCGTTATCTTCCGACAGACCCGCTTCATCTACGTTGCAAAGATAGATAACTTTTTTCATAGTGATGAGGTTCAAGTTGGCCACAGCTGCTTTATCTTCATCTGAAAGAGAAGAGTTTCTTGCTGCAACACCCTGCTCTAATTCAACTTTCAGTTTTTCCAATAGTGGAAGCTGGATTTTTGCTTCAGTGAGAACGTCTTTATTTTGTGACTTTAAAAGTTTTGGAAGGTTTTGAAGTTTTTTCTCAACAACTTCAAGATCTGCAAATGCAAGCTCTAGGTTGATTGTTTCAATATCGTCTTTTGGATTTACTTTTCCGTGAACGTGAATGATGTCGTTGTCTTCAAAACAACGAACGACGTGAACGATTCCGTTTACCGCTCTGATGTGACCAAGGAATTGGTTTCCAAGACCTTCACCTTTTGAAGCTCCTTTAACAAGACCCGCGATATCCACGAACTCAACTGTTGTGTAGATCATTTTTTCCGGGCCGATGATGTCGCCGATTTTTTTCATGCGAGGATCATGAACAGCAACGATGCCTACGTTTGGCTCAATTGTACAAAATGGATAGTTCGCTGCTTCTGCCGGCGCTGAAGTGATAGCTGAAAAGATAGTCGATTTACCGACGTTTGGAAGACCAACGATTCCACAATTTAATGCCATAAAATTTTCCTTTAATTAAACTATTTTCTTTTTACTATAAGTCGTCGCAGCTTTGTCGAAACCGAGCTTGATGTAATCTTCAAGAGCTTGAGCGGTTCCTTTTAAGAAGGGACGGAAAAAATCTTTGTCCTCTCCGGTATACCCTGAGAGAACCCAATTGGAAACATCTCCGTGCTGAGGGCGGCCAATTCCTACTCGAACGCGTCTAAAATCCTGAGTTCCCAGGCAAGCGGCAATGGATTTCAAGCCATTATGACCTGCCAGACCACCGCCTTTTTTGAAAGCGATTGTTCCGAATGGTAAATCGAGCTCGTCGTGAATGACCAAAATGTTTTCTACGGGAATTTTAAAGAAGGCCATGAGTGGTTGAACACTCTCGCCTGATAAATTCATATAAGTCTGCGGCTTCAGAAAATAAATTTTCTCGCCGCCATTATTGTAAACAGCGTAGTGACCTTTGAATTTTTCAGTCCATTTTAAGTCACTGGCAAATGACAATTCTTCGAATGTATCCCATCCGATATTGTGGCGAGTGTATGCGTATTTTGAACCAAAATTTCCAAGGCCAACGATTAATCGATCCATCGTGCCCTTATTAAATGAAGAGCGAGCTTACGGAATCGTTGTTGAACGTTCTGTGAATCGCTTTCGCTAACAGTTCAGCTGTTGAAAGCGTGATAATTTTATCAACTTTCTTTGCTGCCTCTGTAAGTGGGATTGTATTTGTGACGATAACTCTGTCGAGTTCATCGCATTCAGAAATTCTTTTTATTGCCGGATCAGAAAATACCGGGTGAGTCGCGCACGCGTAGATTTTGGTAGCGCCATGCTGGCGAAGAGCTTTACAAGCTTGAACTAAAGTTCCTGCCGTATCAATCATATCGTCGATAATGATACATTCTTTTCCGTTCACGTTACCGATAACGTTCATTGCTTCCGCAATGTTTTTACCAGTACGGCGTTTATCAATCATCGCGATTTCTGCATTCAATTTTTTTGCATAAAAACGAACGCGTTCAACACCGCCAGCATCAGGAGAAACAAAAATTGTGTTCTCATTGAAGATTTCTTTTTTGATGTAATTCAAAATAACCGGTGAAGCGAAAATATTGTCGAAAGGAATATTGAAGAATCCTTGAATCTGACCTGCGTGCAGATCCATTGTGATAACTCGAGTAGCTCCGGCAACAGTGATTAAATCAGCCACAAGTTTTGCTGAAATCGGAGTGCGAGGAGAAGCTTTTCTATCTTGTCTGGCATATCCGTAAGATGGAATCACGGCGGTGATTGATGAAGCCGATGCTCTTTTTAAGGCATCTATCATGATCAACAGCTCCATCAAATGATCGTTGACCGGTGTGCTTGTCGATTGAATGACAAAAACATCAGCACCGCGAACATGCTTTTCGATCTCGCAGAAAATTTCTCCGTTGGCGAAGCGAACTAACTGTGGATTTACTAGAGGCACGTCGAGATAATCAGAAATTTGATTGGAGAGAGAGATGTTTGAAGACCCAGAGACAAGAACGATTCGTTTCAAAAGAACCCCTTGCGTGAAAAGATGGTTGGGGTGCAAGGATTCGAACCTTGGCATGGCAGAATCAAAATCTGCAGACTTACCACTTGTCGACACCCCAATATCGTCTTAATTGCGTGAGATTAATATAAACATTTAGTCCATTTTTGGCAAGGACTAGTTTATTAAGTCGCACCCAAATTGTGTGAAACGCTTGCCTCGATCACGGTAATAATTCTGGAAGACATTAAACGCTGTGGTTGCACCGTATAATCCAAGGGATTTTGTTTTGCGCTCCCCTTCATAGCCAACCCAGATAACTGATAAATTTTTTCCATCGAAAGCAACGTACCAGTTGTCATAACCGTTGTTGGTCGTGCCCGTTTTTCCGAAAAAACGCAACTTTTGCATGACTGCATCCACCGAATGTTCGACAGTCGTGAGGTTTGGATCGGAAAGAGCAAAAAGAACACTCTGCTCCTTCACGCGCTCACCGGCCTTAATTTTGCGGCATTCGTCTTTTAGAAAATGAGAATAGACGTCTCTGAGTTCCCCAACACTGAGCTCCATGGCCCCCAAGAGTTCAGATGGATATTCGCGCAATGGTGTTTTGAGATTATTGAAGTAAGGCTTCACCTTGGTTTCAACCTGATCAAATCCAATTTCACTGGCTACTCTGATGACTGGTCTGTTCAACGATTTCAACAAAGCATCAATAATGGTGACTTCCGGTTCCTTCATCACATGCGCTTCTTTTGGAGACCATGGGCCTGATGTCAGCTGTAGTTTTATCTCGGCCGTCTGAACTTTATCTTCAAGCTTTTTTCCAAATTCTTCGAAGACACTGTAGATAATCGGCTTAATTGTTGAGCCAACCTGATGGCGCTCGCTGAAAAGCGCTTTCTCTTTATTTCTTTCAACGCGAGAGTAATAACTGTACCAGTTATTTTCCATCACTGGGCCAAGCATAACCTTCACGGAAATGTCGCTTGCTGAACCTTGCGGATTTTTAGCCGTCGAAAATTTTTCCTGAATTTTACTTCTTACGTCAGCCACTTTTTGAATGAGCACAAATTTTTCATAAGCTGGAAGTGTCGGTTCAACATCGTGAAGCGTTCGCCAGATAGATTGATAGTACTGTT
>DAIQAU010000028.1:5909-10169 GCA_036781565.1 Bacteriovorax sp.
GGAAGTGTCGGTTCAACATCGTGAAGCGTTCGCCAGATAGATTGATAGTACTGTTGTTTTTCACGCAGCTTGAGTGAGTCGACCCATTTTTCCCATTGCTTGTCAGACCACACCAGTGATTTGTCATTGGGAATCTGATTTTCTTCAATGAGTTTGTTATAAACGACATTCGTTCTGTCTTTGAGTCTTGCGAATTTTTTTAGTGGTGAAAAATAACTAGGGCCTTTGAGCAAGCTGATTAGAATTGAGCCTTCATAAGCGCTGATCTCGGCCGGTTTTTTTCCAAAGTAAAAGTACGAGGCGGCTAAAACACCTTTAACTTTAATTCCCTGTAGTGCTCCCCAATAAACTTCGTTCAGATAAGCTTCAAGAATTTTTTCTTTCGGAAATTTTTGTTCGACATAAATCGACATCACCATTTCTTTAAGCTTTCGTGAAAACGTTTTTTCATTGGTAAAAAACATATTTTTGACAAGCTGTTGGGAAATAGTTGAACCGCCCTGTTCAAAACGTCCTTTGCGAATATTTGTCACGAAAGCGCGGGCAATTGATTTCAAATCAACGCCGAAATGTTCCAGATAGCGCTGATCTTCTACGCCAATTAAGCCTTTCCAGAAAATAGAAGGGATGTAATCGAAAGAAATGTAGTGCTGGTAACAGTAGATTTCCTGGCAATCATTCGCGAGAAGATTTTTCATCTCAACGTTTTGATTCACTTGAAAAAGTCCCGGGACTTCTTTCAGATCGTAGAGTTCATTGGTTTGTTTTCTTTGCGAATAAAATTCTTCAAACGTAGTTCTTTCTGCGGAAAAAAGATGGAAGGCTTCAAGTTCGTTTCTTTTGACGACCGAGCCAGCTTCAAGAACGACATTGGGATTAATTGTAGTGAAGTAATTATTTTCCTTTTTGGTTTTTTCTTCCAGTACAGAAAGCGATGTCTCGGCAATCGTCCATTTGACGAAACCAAACCCTGCCGCCAGCAGGATAATAAAGCTCACGAGAGTAAATTTTAATATGCGAATTGCCCATTGCTTCATGCTTTTAACTTTGTTTCAAGATTTTGACTTAACTACCTTCATTTCATATAGTATTTTAAGAAACTTTTCCAATGTTTATTGTTCTTAATGATGGAGTATTTTTTTATGTCCAAGCAGATGCCAAAATGTTTAGCAGCGGCCGTCCTTGCGCTTTTACCAATCGCTTCCCAGGCGTTGCCAATTGACTGGCACGGATCGTTTGGAGTTGATTCGACAATTATTTCTGATTACAGACGTCTAAAATCAAAGACAGATAACACTGGAACTGCAAGCCCAGGTTCACAAGAAGTTAAATTAGCTCCAGGTGGCAAAGCAAGTGCTTCATGGCAAAGCTATGTTTTGAGACTGGCACCATCTTTAGTTATCAACGATGCCGCAACTTTTTTCGGCGAATTGTCTACTGGATATGCCAACGGCGGATTTCTTGGAGATGATGTAAAGCCAAGCCAAAGTACTCCTAGTGGGAATATTTACTACCATAATCAAAACCAGGGATCACAAGTAAGAATTAAAAAAGCTTATCTTGAACTTTATTCTGATACAGCAACTTACCAAGTTGGCCGTCATACCACTGAATGGGCCCTAGGTGCTCTTTACAATGACGGAAGTGACGCATTCGACAGACACGAGTCTTCTCGCGATGGAATCACGATGAAACTGAAAATCGGAAATTTCCACGTTAGTCCATTTTGGGCAAAAGATGTTCAAGAAGGATATACTGATTCTTCGTCTGCTAAACAATACGGTGCCAGCCTTCTGTATGATAACCAGGAAAAAGACATTGCCTTTGGTATTCTTTATGCGAAGAAATCAAACAGTGTAAATGTCGCAATTAATACTTTGGGATCAAACGGTGAAAGTAATATTTCTATTACTGATCTTTACTTTAAAAAAGTTTGGGGAAAATTTGATTTCGGAGTAGAGCTTCCGCTTCTTTCGGGTGATTTAAAAACAGCTATTCCTTCTTCAACAATTTCTTCTAAAGCGCTTCTCGTTCAATCGAATTACCGTTGGACTGATTCTTGGACAATCGGATTTGATTTTGGTCAGGTCTCTGGTCACGATGGATCAAACACAAAATACAGTGCACTTTACCTAAACCCGAACTATCAAATTGCTAATTTGTTGTTCAGATATAACCTGACTGCGATTGGTACACCGGGAGCAAACAGCATTTACGATTCTTACATCACTAATGCCCGTTACTTTAAACTTCGTTCTCGCTACAACTCAGAAAAATGGACTTTCGACCAGGCCCTCATTTTTGCTCAGGCAATGGAAGTGGCTAAAACAGGTACTTCTGCTTACAACCACACAACGAATACAATTTACGCAGCCAACGCAAACCAAGATAAAAACCTTGGAACAGAAATCGACTTAAACGCAAACTACCACTGGAATAAAGAAATCTCAGTTGGTGCTGGTTTAGGTTACCTGATCACTGGCGATTACTTTGGATTCAACAACACTGCGACTCCAAACGCTACTCAAAGCTCACTGCTTCTTCAAATCAACACGTCAGTGACTTTCTAATCCAACTTAGACATGACAAAAATAAAAAAGGGAGCTTAAGGCTCCCTTTTTTTTTGCGAATTTTTTTAAAAAATTACTGAAGCGAAGGCCACATCATTTGCTGGTTCCCCATGTAAGCCTGGTTCATTTGAGGCATCTGATATTGCCCTTGTTGAACCATCATTTGTGGATTCACCATTTGTGGATTGTACATTCCAGCATTCCCCATATTCATTGCCTGCTGAGCTCCACCCATTTGATACATATACGGGTTATAAGCTGTGCTTTGCTGAGGTCCTTGATACAGAGGATATTGTTCAGCGAAGTTATCTTCGTAGCTGGTATAAGACGAACCATAAGGCTCATATCCTTCTGCTTCGCGAGATTCATTGGCAATCTGACGTTTCTGATAGTTGTTATAGTTAGTCGTCATCTTAGAAAGTTTTTCGTTACGTCCTTTGATGTAAAGAAGATCTTTCTCACGCTTTTTCAACTCTTGATTTCTTCTCGAGTCCGCCCCTTGCATCCAGGCCTGACATTGGATTGGGTTTACAACTGAACCAGTCCAGCCAGTAGAACAATATTTCTGATAATTTTTTTGCTCTGTTGTCTGGTAGTCATACCAACGCTTGTTCATTTTATCGATCGAAGCTGCACGTTCTTTTTCTGTTTTCATTAATGGATAAGTGTTTCCTTTTCCAACCAGGTACTGATCTGTCCAATCGTTAAGAACGCGATCAAACTTCTGCATTCCTGCAACTTGTTTTTGGTTTGCTTCTTCAAAAGAAACAGCCTTACCTCTTTTCTCATCAGTCGGACCGGCATAAACCTTTCCATACAAATAAGATTTCAAACGAATATCTTCAATAGTCTTTGCTGAATCTGTAATCGCATATTTTTCCATTACAGTGTAAACGCTCGCAAATGAAGTGTTTGGTCTTTTTGAAAACAGGCTCACATCCTCGTTGATCTTTTTAATTTCATCATCGATTCCTTTTACCTTTGGATCTTCATCGCCAAGAGCAGCTCTTTCTTTCATTAAATTATCCAGACGATAAATTGCCGGATTCAAAAATTTACTATCGAGCTCTTTAGTTAAATCAGCATATTTACGAGTTAAATCTTTTGCTGTTTTTTCATCAATTGAATCCTTTTCTCTGTTGAGACGATCTTCAATTTTTGTCATTTCTGCATTGATTCTTTCAACGTCCTGCTTGACGGCTACGAGGTAGCCGGCATCAAGCTCAGACTTAATTTTATCTGCAATATCTTTCAGAGCGTCCGCATTCCCAATGGCTTTTCTCGCTTCGGCAATTCGTTGAGCATCGCCAGACTTACAGATTTCCTTGAGCTCTGCAATCATGACGTCCTGACCTTTATTGAGATAGGTAACTTGTGGTTGTATTTTTTCTGCAGACATACAAAGTGAAGATGGAAGATCAACATCTGTGTCCACGCCGTAAGTAGAAGGATAACCATCCTTACCAGAGAAGGCTTTTGGATAACCGTAAGAAAGTTTCAACGTTTTCTTTACGTCTTTATCTTTATCAAAAGAGTAATCCAGGACATAAGAGTATTCTGAATATTCTTTCCCTGGAATTTTATCGTGATCAATTTTGTCATCGACTAAGATATTTTTTTCTTTCAAACATGCCAGAAGCTGGGAATAAGTTTTTCCGTCTTCCATTTGCATCATGATTGTTACGTTTTT
>DAIQAU010000028.1:10269-12748 GCA_036781565.1 Bacteriovorax sp.
CGTTGTGCTTGAAGAAGTTTGCCCTGAAACCTTGCCTCCGCTTCCAGATGATCTCACCCCGACAATTCCCGCAAAGCTTGCTTGTGTTAAAAGCAAACTGCACGCGATGCTAGCAGTGTAAAAACCAGGACGCTTCAAACTTTGTTTCGCTCTATTGTTCATACGAATTTCCTCTTGAACCAGAAGTCTTATTAGTTCTCAACGTCTTAACGGAATTCTGACTAACTTTCTTTAATACTTAATCAAAATAATAAGGATCTACGTCTATTTTCAAAGAGATAGTGTGAGGTGGGCGGTAATTGCGGGAAAAAGTGTTAATAAGGTTATGTAATTGATTGAGGTCTGATCCTCTAAGCATGATGGACCATGTGAACTTATTTACTTTCTTTTCGATCATTGAAGGCTTTGGACCCAGAATTTCGATGTTGGGAAAATGCTTTTCGGCCAGAGCTCTTAAAGATTGGGCCTGTTGCGAACTTTCTTTAATCGCTGTTTCCTGCGATTTTGAATTGAAATACACAAGGACCAGTTTATTTACGGGAGGTGATGAGCAAAGCTCGCGCATTGGAATTTCATCTTTATAGAAATCATCAAAGCTGTGATTTTTCAGATAAGTAAAAATTTTATTTTCTGGAGCTAGTGTGTGCACAAGAACTTCAGCGTGTTTTCCAAATCTCCCGGCACGGCCACTTACTTGAGTTAAAGTTTGATAGACTCTTTCATTAGATCTGAAATCTGGAAAATTCAATTGAGAATCTATTCCTAAAATCAAGACGAGATTTACATTCTCAAAATTGTGTCCCTTTGAAAGCATTTGCGTACCAACTAAAACGTCGATTTCTTTATTGTGAAACTTTTCAAGGACGGATTCAAGTTGTGTAAATGTTTTGATTTCGTCCCGGTCAAATCTTTCAATTCTATAGTCAGGAAGCAAATCTTTTAAAATTTCATAAGCTCTTTCTGTTCCAAACCCTTTTGGAGTCAGATTAAGATTCATGCACTCGGGACACATTTCAGGAGCTGGCTCTTTGTATTCACACGTCTGGCAGGAAAGTTCATTTCTTTTTTTGAAGAACTTCAAATTTGTGCTGCAATTTGGACATGAAAACTGATGACCACAAGAATTGCACTGCAGATAATTGGCATATCCAAGCCTGTTGATAAAGACGAGAGCCTGCTCGCCTTTGCCCAGAACTTTTTTTATTTTTGCCAGACTTTCGCCTGAGTATGGCCAGATCATTTTTTCAGCTTCTACTTTTGATCTGCCTCTCATGTCGATTAGATGGACTGTCGGCAACGAGGCGTTTTGTGCTCTGTTTTTCAAAGCAAAATAATGATTGGTTTCTACAAATGATTTATAAGTTTCTACCATCGGTGTAGCCGACCCGAGAATAACTGGTATCTTTTCGAGTGACGCTCTTTTAATGGCAATGTCTCGCGCATTATATGTGCATCGATCATCCTGCTTAAAAGACTGATCATGTTCCTCATCAACAATGATGAGTCCCAGGTTTTTGACCGGAAGAAATACGCTACTGCGAACCCCAAGGATCATTTTGGGAGAATCGTCTTCTTGTAGAAGTTTCCATAGCCCAAACTTATCAGAGTTGCTGATAGCGCTATTGTAGGAATAAATTGGTATATCGAGATAAGTTTGAAATGTTTTTAAAAACTGTGGAGTTAAATTGATTTCTGGCAAAAGAAATAAAACAGATCTTTTTTCTTCAATTACTTTTTTTATAAGCTGCAAATAGACGAGAGTCTTCCCGGCACCAGTTACTCCATGAACTAGCCATCTGGAAAAAGATTTCAAACCAGACTGCGCAATCGTATCCACGACATGCTTTTGATCTTCGTTCATCGTCAGTTGAAGTTCCCGACCTTCGCCTTGATCAAAATTTAATTTTTTCGGACGCTTCATGAAGGCAGGGAGAACATCATAAACGAGCTGGCCCACTGGATAGTGATAATAGTTGGCCATCCATTGATACAAATCACACTCTGCCTCAGTCAGTGCGATTCCTTCTTCGATTTCCGCAATTTCTTTTATTTCTTTATTGGCAAGCCCTTCTTCGGAAGATTCACCCCAGATGCATCCATCAATAATTCTGGATTTTCCAAGCGGAACTTTTACGAGGACTCCGCGTTTCAGTTTCGGAAGCAAATGTTCCGGTGCTCGATAAGTCAGAATGGAGCCGTTAAAAGGAGAATTAACAGCGACGAGAAAATATTTTTCCATCAGACCTTAGTATAAAAACGAATAACTGTCTGGAGATGGCGCCGTCAGCGCTTTTTTCATTTCTTCATATCTCTCAGTTAGTTTTTTCTCACGATTTGTTTTGGTATCAAGTCCTAAAATCTGCATTTTTGAAACGAGCCCTTTTGAGTCTTTTACAAACATGAATTTTGGCAGTTCATTTGTTCCATTGAACATAATGTATTCGCTTGCATCCAGTCTTACATTCACTTCCCCATTTAC
>DAIQAU010000028.1:12848-17682 GCA_036781565.1 Bacteriovorax sp.
CATTGAACATAATGTATTCGCTTGCATCCAGTCTTACATTCACTTCCCCATTTACGTAATCTAGTCTTCTCAATCTTCTATCTTCATTGGTGAAGTAACCTTGAGTTGATTTCCAGTCCACTTTCCAGACAAACTCATTTTCTATTTTCGTAAGTTCAATGTTTTTTGCTCTTTCAAATGTGTTTGCTCTGAATAATTCAATCACTTTCGCTTTGTTGGCAGGATCAGGTGGATTTAAAGGAGAATTTGCATCACCCTTGCCTTTGTTATTGGCCAGGTAGGTTCTGTATGCACGAAGAAGTTTCATCTTTTCTTCATTGAGAATGTTTTTGTTTCTTACAATTTGAACGCCATTTTTTTCAAGAAAGGCTTCCATCCCATTAGGCTTATTTGTAGAAAGCATCATCAAAGCAGCATAGAACATACTGCGCTCTACTGACTTGTCTCTTTTAATTGCGGTCTGAAGATCTGGAATGTATTTCACGTCTTTCAATTGAGTGTTCAGCATTTGCCCGTTTGAATAAGCAAGTTGCAGAACTGAAACGACGTTAGGATTTTCAAGCGAGATTAAGAATTTATAGTAGTCCATTTTGGAACCTTCAACTTCCGGTCCCTGAACCATTGCTTTAATTTGAATCAAGTTTCCCGGAATGCCGGCATTGTTGAGATTTTTCAACAGTCCTTCTTCTGTTGGAACTGCTGCCATCAGGCTGAAAGAAAAAATCACTGCGATAAAAAATGCCAAACACTTCATGGGTCACCTATTTAATATTATATTTTGCTACTTTTTCCATAATGAGTTTTCTCATCATTGGTTCTGACTCTTTATTCATCAAAGCAAATTCGATTGTAGCATTAAGATAGCCTTCGATGTTACCGGTATCAAATCTTTGCCCCTCGAAGATGTGCGCATACACTTCGCTTTCACGGGCGAGAAGATTGATTGCATCTGTCAGTTGATATTCCCCGCCGACTCCTTTGGGAATGACTTTGAGGGCATCAAAAATTTCTGGCTTAAAAACATAGCGCCCCGGTGTTGCCAGATTTGTCGGAGCATCTTCCGGTTTAGGTTTTTCCACCATGCTTGTCATGCGAAGAGTGCGCTTTTTATCATCAATAAAATCACCCTTAACAATACCGTACTTATTAGTTTCTTTGCGATCTACTTCCATAACCCCGATAACGTTTGCACCGTTGTGTTGGTTGGAAATATTGATAAGTTGTTTTGTCACGGGATTGGGGCCGCGGACAATTTCGTCACCAAGGATAACGGCAAATGGCTCATTTCCAACAATGTCCTTTGCACAAAGAACGGCGTGACCTAGACCAAGCTGTTCTTTTTGTCTGACGGAAGTGACCTCAACCATTTTTCCAATGTCCTGGACGAGCTCAAGCTCTTTAATTTTTCCGCTTTTAATGAGGAAATCTTCCAGGTCGAAGTTTCTGTCAAAATAATCTTCAATGGCGTTTTTTCCTGATGAAGTAATGAACACAACCTGCTCAATACCTGACAAAATCGCTTCCTCAACCACGTAATGAATCATGGGTAGATTGATTATCGGAATCATTTCTTTAGGCACTTGTTTGGTAGCAGGTAAAAATCTTGTTCCTTTTCCAGCAACAGGGATGACGGCGCGACGGATTTTCATTATAATTTCCTCTTAGGTTATAATATTTTAAAGGGAATTAAGAACATTCGCAATCATATCAAAAAATCTTTATTAGTGTCAGCTCTGATAATTTCAACGAGTACTCTTTCGATTGCTCACGCAAAAATTCATGAGTTCGAAACAACGCATTTAAAATCTAGCGCTGGAACCGGAGTGGGATCAATACTCACTGAGGAATCAGCTTTTTTAAACCCTGCACCCTTAGCTTTTTTCACTACATCTACTTTCTATGTGCAAAAAGACAGTGCGAAGTTTACTGAAAACAATGTCGCGCAACCAAAACCTAAATCTTTAGGCTTTGTGCTCGCCGATGGAAATCCCTCATTAAGTGGATCATTGAGCTACGTAGATCAGGAAGAAGACAATATCAAGAGAAAGCGCTGGGGCCTTTCTATGTCGGGACCAGTTGCCGATAAATCTGCAATGGGCGTCAGTGTTCGACAAACGAAAGATGAGAACATGTCCAGCAAAGCTGTTCAGAAATATTATCAAACAGTCATTGGGGTTACTCACGCAATTGATGAAAAAATCTCAATGGGGATTGTCGCGTACGATCCTTTTAAATCTAAAGCGCATGAAACTAAAGCGTTAATTGGTTTTCAATATATTCTTTTATCTTATATTACGGCTTCGGTTGATTTTGGTGCTGACTACACTGCTGAAGAGATATCAAAAACTTTAATCTATAAAGGTGCTTTACAAGTAAAAGTGCTTGATGATTTCTATCTTCGTTTCGGTGGCTTTAAGGATAAAATGCGAGCTGAAAACGGAAATGGATTTGGTCTATCGTGGATCCAGCCCCGACTTTCATTTGAGTTTGCGATGAAGAATACAACCCGCGACAAAGATCTTTTAATTAATCAAAGTGAAACTAAATTTAAAGAAACATCTCTAGCCGTCTCAATTCGTTTTTAAAAATCATGTGAGGTTTTGTGGTAAAGAAAAAAACAGACGCCAAAGATCTTCGTGATGAGAAAAAGCGCGAACAGATTATTGAGCTTTACCGAACCAGACTTTCACACTTAAAAAGAGCTCAGGCCCTTGTAAAAGACGATCGTATGGCCCAGGCAGTGGATTCCTATACAAAGTATCTTGGTATTCTTGCGCTTTATTTTGACACGACAGAGGACAGACTTAATCCTGGTTTGTTTGATCCGGAAAAAGATGTCACTGAGCTTTTGCTTATCAGCCACGCTTATTGGGACCTCGCCAAAGCTTTTGACCGCAGTCCGAACTTGCAAAGAGAATGTTTGAGATGTCTTGAACAATTTGTAAAATTCTCAATCGGATTTAAGTATCAGCACGTCAATGCCCAGATCATTAGAAAATTTAACAACAAGAAACAAGCTCATAACCCAAAAGCTTTTGAGTCTGCTTATCAACGAATTCAGATCAGCTCAAAAAAATGTTATGTGGCCACCATGTGTTTTGGTTTCGATGATGAGCGAACCGAAATATTGCGCGCCTTCAAATTAAAAATAGCCAGGTATGAATCAGGAAAAGACTTTATCGACTTTTACTATTCAATCAGTCCGAAGCTTGTTGATACTTTAGAAAGAAGGCCCTTTCTAAATTTCTTTGCCGGGAAACTTTTCTTAAAAACAGGATTGCAGATTTTTGTAAAAATCATAAGGCCATATGTCCAACATTAGAAAACTCATATTTAAGGAATGGCTTCGCTTTTTTCTTGGATCGACTTTCGTTCTGTTAATGATTCTATGTTTGGGTCATATCTTAAATGCACTCTTGAAGGATAGCGCTGATTTTAAAATGATTTTGACTTCACTCTATCTGGAAATTCCATCATTCTTGATAAAGGTTTTTCCCGTTTCCTGTCTGATCGCCTCACTTTTTTCAATTAACAAACTCAAAACCAGAAACGAACTAACTGCCATTTTTGCTAGTGGATATTCCCGCCGTAAATTTGTTACAGATATTGGCATGATCGGTACCATTGTTGGTCTTTTGCTTTTTTATATTAACGCCTACGTCGTGCCATATACCAAACATCGTCAGGAAGTAAAAAACATTCGCTCCTCTTCTTCATCTTTAAACCCAGGTGGCTCAAAGAAGGGAATCAGCAATGCGATCAGCTCTGGGAAAATCTGGTTTAAAAGTCAGGACTATTTTTTTTCGTACAGTTCATTTGATCGAAAGAAAAACGTCATCAACAATCTGACTCTCTATTTTTATGACAAGAATTTTAAATTCACTGAGCAGCTGAGCGCAGTTCTTGCCGTTCATAAAGACGAAAATCATTGGCTTTTACAAGATGTTTTGCATGTAACGAATCTGGAAAATAAAACATTCCCTTCAGTTCAATTTTCCAAAACAAAAGATGTAAAAATCCGCGAAACGATTTCTGATTTCCAGCAAATCAATTCCAACATAGCCACTTTGGATATATGGAAGCTTTACGATTACATTGGCGTGTTAAGAAATAATGGAATTAATTCCAGCGAATATTACGTGACGTTTCTTGATAAATTCTCTTCGGGCTTTACATGTCTTGTATTGGCGATTCTGGCCTCTATTGCGCTCTTTAACCCTAACCGTCGCAATAGTTCTTTTGGAACAAACGTGGCCTTTGTCATGAGTTTTACCTTTATTTATTGGTTTATCTACTCTTACTTCCTGACCTTGGGCCAGACCAGCAAAGTTCCGGCGGTTGTGGCAACCTTCGGTGTACCATCTATCTTCGTTATCTACCTGGCGGGCTATTTTGTTTACCACCGCAAATTGCGATGAAATAGTCCGACATTTGTGATATCAATTTTTAATGAAAAATAATTTTTTAGAGAATTACAAACTGGAAGGTGAAAAGCTTGAGATTTTCACATATCCAGCACCAGTTTTAAAGAAAGTCGCAAAACCAGTAACTGAGTTTAACGATGAATTGCATAGTCTCATCAAGAACATGCTTTATACAATGTATCACGCACCAGGCATTGGTCTTGCTGCGCCTCAGGTGGGCGTGAGTTTGCGCTTTTTCGTTTTAGACATCTGGTATGACCGCGAAAAAGTAACTCATGCTGACGGCCGCGAAGAATTCCGTCTTTCAGAATTTAGTCCGATGGCCTTCATTAATCCGGTTTTTAAAAATAAATCAGGCGAAATTATTCACGAAGAAGGTTGCCTTAGTGTTCCGGGAATTTATGAGGACG
>DAIQAU010000028.1:17782-21715 GCA_036781565.1 Bacteriovorax sp.
GGCGAAATTATTCACGAAGAAGGTTGCCTTAGTGTTCCGGGAATTTATGAGGACGTAAAACGTGCCGAACTTGTGACTGTTGAATTCCAGGATATGTTTGGCGATCATCATGAAATTGAAGCAGACGAATTGTTGTCAGTTTGTCTTCAACATGAAAATGACCACCTGGACGGAATTGTCTTCATTGAAAGACTAAGCTTTTTAAAGAAACAATTGCTTGAGAAAAAATTTTTAAAACAGCAGCAAAAGAAAAAGTAATGAAAAAATTGAATGTTGTTTTTTGCGGAACTCCGGACTTTTCAGTTCCCACACTCGAACTCCTTCATCAACATCCACATATTAATCTAGTTGGTGTTGTCACGATGCCGGATCGCCCGGCCGGACGTGGACAGGAATTAAAATCTCCTCCAGTAGCTGCTTACGCGAAAGAGCACAAGTTGCCTCTTTATCAGGTTGAGAATATCAATCGCGAGGATGCAGTACTAACTGAACTGGAAAAAAAGAATGTAGATTTTTTTCTCGTTCTTGCCTTTGCTCAGTTTTTGGGTTCGCGAGTTTTGACTATGCCCAAACTTGGATGTTTTAACATTCACACTTCAATTCTTCCCAAGTATAGAGGAGCAGCACCAATACAATACGCGCTTTTGAACGGTGATAATTCCACCGGAGTTTCTATACAGAGAATGGTCAAGGAAATGGATGCTGGCGATCTATGCCACTTTCACGAATTAGACATTTCGCCCACAGAAACCGGCGGTCAGCTCTACACTCGTTTAAAATTTCAGGCGGCGCTTTCTACAAACACTTTAATCGAAACCATTCTAAGCGGGAAACTTGCTTTTTCTGCCCAGGATCCAAAGGGTGTCAGTTTTGCTCCTACACTTAAAAAAGAAGATGGTTTTTTAAATTTTCAGGAATCTAGTTTTGAAAAATTAAACAACCAGGTTCGTGCGCTCGATCCATGGCCAGGTACTTATTGTTTTTTGAACAACCAGCGCTTGAAAGTTTTTCGCTTAGAAAAATTAAATCGTTCTCTTAAACCTGGCGAGACTTCACTTCAACATGGTCAGCTTTCTGTCGGGATTAAGGATGGTGCGGTCAGGTTGGCAGAAGTTCAACTCGAAGGAAAAAAGCTTTGTAGTGACATTGAATTATTAAATGGACTTAAAAATAAGGGCGGAGAGATCCTCATCAATCCGTAAGAAAATTATGACGATCATTTCTCCAAGTTTGCTAGCCTGTGATTTTCTTAATATAGAATCCGAATTGAAATCGTTTGATGGAATTAGCAACGTTTGGTTTCACCTCGACATAATGGATGGACACTTTGTTCCCAATCTTACTTTCGGTCACCCTATCATTGAATTGATAACGAAAAAAACCACTCATAAATGCGACGCTCACTTCATGGTAACCAATCCGGAATTTCATGGAGAAACTTTAAAATCTGCTGGTATTCATAATTTTACTTTTCATATCGAAGCGATTGAAAAGCCTTTAGAGCTAGCCCGCAATTTGAAAAATCATTATCCCAGCGTCGGAGTTTCAATAAAGCCCGGCACAGATGTCTCGGCGCTTTCCGATGAATTGCTTAAGGCCATCGATCTTGTTCTTGTTATGTCAGTTGAGCCTGGTTTTGGCGGGCAATCATTCATGCCTTCTTCTTACGACAAAATTCGTGAATTAAAGTCGCGAAGAGAAAATTTGAAAGCACATTTTCAGATTCAGGTTGATGGTGGAGTCAGTGATAAAAATTCACACGAGCTAATAAAGGCAGGAGCCGACAATCTTGTTGCCGGCTCGTTTATTTTCAAACAGGGAAAAGAAAAATATAAATCTGCTGTTGAATCTCTTCGATAATTTATTGTCCAAGGCTAAGGAGAATAAGGGCGGCTGAAATCGCAAGTTCATTATTCTCTACTTTTAGATTCAGATCCTGTTCACAAGTTGCAATTTCTTTTGATTTTTCAATCACGCAAACTTGATCGCCGATCGAAAGTGATTTTCTTTCATTACTTTTTTTATCAAGGTTTGCCAGTGCAATAATTCCTTTGTTTGAAAGTGATTCAAAATAGACGTTTTCCAGATTTTCGCCAGTGATCGTGAAACCTTTAACGTTTCCAAAGATTGATCTGTCGACATCTGCCACAGCATCAGTATCAATTCCATTCTTTTCATCTTGAATTCTCACAAGACTCTTTTCAATTTTATAAGTTAATTTTTCCGTGTTAACTTGTTTTCTTGTTTCTCGTCTTATTCCTGAGCGAGTGATGAAAGCTGTATCGGAAATCACAACCTCGTTAATTTTTTCAAGAGTATCTTTACCAATCAGTTTCATTGTCATTGTAGAGTGCATATTGATTTGCAATTCGGCTGCAAAAGATCCGAGTGAAAATGTTAATGCAAAAATTGCCAATGCTGATTTCATATTGATCTCCTTCTTGAAATAGAATTATTGGATGGATTTTCTCTCGTGATATGAATAATCTCAATGGCATCTGAAGAATGTACTCAGTGCCTATTTTTTGTGGCTAAAATTTAGACAGTTCAGTTGTAGATTCTAAGGGCTTAGGTCTTCCCCTCTCACCCTTTTGGAAATGGAGCCCTTAGGGAATAGGATAGGTAAAGAGTCTCTGCCGAGGATTACTTATGCCCCTAAAATCTTTCCTTTCTTCAAAGCGCAACTATAAAGCCTATCTGTTCTTACTTTCTGTGCCGGTTTATTTGTATCATTCACTGGCAACGAAGGATTATTGGACAATGCTGTTCATTTCCTGCCTGGCGCTTTACTCGCCGATTCTGTGGACGGGGCTTGGATTGTTTTTGGCCTATAAACTTATTAAGTGCATTCAAGAGTCCGCAGTCAGTCAACGACAGATCGTACAAGATGTAATCATTCAATCGGTTTTGAAAAACAATTTGCTTGAATTGGAACTTGCAATCGAATCGAATCCAGACATTCTTTATTGTGAGTATCAACGAAAATCTCTTGAGGCCTGGTGCCGTTATTATAAAAACACCAAGGCTCAAGAGTTGATTATGCAATTAAAGCAAAAGCATCCTAGAAAATCTCTCGCCGCTTAAAAGCGATAGCGTAATCCTAAACCGCCTTCGAGATCCGCGTCTGTATCAGGCACGATATCCAGACATAGGGCCAGTTCTCCGAAAAATTCCAGATTCGGATTTACCATTTTATAGTTCAGACCAATCGGTGCACGTGGCCCCAATGCAAGATCACCGTCGTGCTTATGACGGTCTTTATCAATCACGGCCATTCTAGCTCCGATACCAAAATACAGCATGAGTGGATTGGGAGCATTGATATGAAATGCGTAAGCATTTTCAATTAAATAGTCTGCGTGAAATTCTAAAGACAAATCATCTGCCAGCGAATAAGCGAGAACTCCGTCGATTGCACGATTTCCACCAAGGCCGATCTTTCCGGAAATACCTGTTGGCGCCCCCAGAATAACACCCAGCTGGTATTCGTCTCTGGCAAAGCTGGTTTGAATTAATAAAAATGTAAGTAAACCCAGGATTAATTTCATTTAAGCACCCTCTTTACGTATGCGTTATGAACCTTAACGATTCTACCAATGATAATAATTGAGTTTTAAATTTTTCATAGGGAAAACGCGCAAAACGCCATTACAAACGCAGGTCTTTTGGCTAGGATAGGGTGGCTTTATCTTTAGGGAGAATTTTTATTATGGAATTAGTTCTTAACGGACAAAATTTATCTGTTGATCACGTTTATCAAGTCGCATATTCGAAGAAAGGTGCGCTTAAAATATCTATAGATCCAAAAGCAATGGATAAAATGAAGGCTTCTCGCGCTTTTGTTTTCGACATTGTTAAAAAAGGAAAACCGGTCTACGGAATCAATACTGGATTTGGCGCTCTTTCTAGCATGCACATTCAGGAAAAAGATCT
>DAIQAU010000029.1:0-2136 GCA_036781565.1 Bacteriovorax sp.
CTAATTTGCAAAACAAATCGGCATGTTTTGATAAGCTATGTTCGCTGTACCAGTGGTACGCATTATCAGCGATCTTTTGAAAATCTTCAGCTCTTGAATACTCTTCTTCTGCGCTCAAATAATGAACTCCTTTTTGAGCGCTATCCACAAGCTGATTGTCCCACGGTGAAGCCCAAACCAGTAATCGATGAGAACAATAGGCTGCAAAGATTCCAGACTTGCTCAGATACCCATTTGGATAATTGATAAAACCAAACCGGGATTCTTTCAAAATTCGACTCACTTCCTCTGCAGGGAGGGCACCAAAAAAAAGAATTTTTTTTCCTGCAACGACATCAACGTCAGTCTTCGGTTCAGGCCCGATATCGATAATTTCAAGAACGCCAAGTTTGAGGCAGAGCTTTTCGAGCTGTGCAATTGAATTTTTATAAAGACGCTCTTTCGCACTTTTATTTCCAAAAATCACCATGCGGTTTTTTCTGTGAGAAAGTTCAGGTGTATTTTTCGGCTCGCCTATATTAGAGAATACAGGCAGAACTTGAATTGAATGTTTTGAATGCCCTGTATAGCCTGCGAGTATTTCTGCATACGAGGTTCTGCTGGTAACAAAAGAATTACTCAGCCTACCTAATCGTCGTGCAATCATTCTCTGCAGTGGCGAGGTCCAGAACTGACTCGTCCATATTGGACCAAAAGCGTATAGTTCATGAAACATTGTTATGAGTTTTCTTTCAGGATGATTTTTTTTCCATTGATCCAATGACCTTAACAACCAAAGAGGCGAACCACGTCTGGCGTAGCCGTACCCTACATAATGTAAAAGAACGACTGCATCTTTTTCCTGAGGCAATAGCGACGCAAGCGAAGGAACTGTTCGCTCACTGACTTTTTTGACTTCGAATGCTTCAGAAATTTTTTCTTTTTCCCAGGAAGGATCGCCCACAATGAATGATGATTCTATTGAATGAAGACGATTCATTTCTTTTGCCAGAAAAAGCCCGTAATCCCCTAATCCATCTATGGCAGGAGGCAAACGAGGTACTATCACGGTCATCTTTTTAAAAGTCATGTTTTAAATTATAATTGTTTTCATGAATAATGTGCAAAAAAATCAAGATCCGAATTTTTATTCACGCGACTATTATCTTCATAGTTGTGCAGGCAGTGACGTTTTCACTTTTGGCGGAGAATCTTCACACGCACTTTACTCTTACATTTTCGAAAAGATGAATGTTGATGTAAAAGGAAAAAAAGTTCTGGATCTCGGCTGCGGAAGGGGGGAACTTTGCATCTCAAGCATGCGCAGAGGCGCTTCCAAGGTAGTTGGTCTTGATTTTTCTCAGGCCGCTGTTGAAATAGCCAATGAACATTTGAGAAAATGCAGTGATCTTGCCGATAAAGACATCCACTTTATCCAGGGAAATGCCTTAGAATTAAATCTCAAGACCCAATTCGATGTCATTTTCCTTACCGATATTGTTGAGCATCTCTTTGACGATCAATTAGAATTACTCTTCAGCAAAGTCCATTCACATCTTGCTCCTGGTGGAATTGTGGTCATTCATACAATGCCAACAAAAGAGTTCATCATCTTTGGACAATATTTAAAATTTTTCCTTTATCTTTTTAAAGGAAAAAAATATCACTTTCTCACTTTCAAAGACCAGGCTGCTGAAACGCATGTCAATCTTCATCACAAAGAACAACTTAAAAAAAATTTACGTCATTTTAACTGCAAAATCTGGTATGACTTCGCTGATAACGGTCCCCTAAAAAGGATAATATCGAAAACTCCTCTGGTCAGACTTGTCAGTGGTAATTTGTGGGCCGTGGCCACTCATCAAAGAAATGATTAGATTCTGATCGTTAGCAATCTTTCAACAACTTTCTTGTAGGAATTTTTTTTGAATCTTTCATTGAGGAATTGAATCGCTTCAACAATATCAAACGGCTGTTGAGGATGGTTTTCCTTGAATTGAATAAAGTATTCAACAAAAGCTTCGGCCACAATCATAATCTTCGCCATTGGGGAAATATCATCCTTAAATTCTTCAGCAAACCCGATTCCGGAATTCATGCCGTGATGTTGTTTAATTAACTGATCACAACCAATGGGTGCGCGTTTGAATCCAGAAA
>DAIQAU010000029.1:2236-4413 GCA_036781565.1 Bacteriovorax sp.
TGATGTTGTTTAATTAACTGATCACAACCAATGGGTGCGCGTTTGAATCCAGAAACAAGCTCCGCAGCTAACCGCGCATGATTCGTCACCGTATGTTTTTCGTGTCGGGATAGCTCTGATGAATTCAATAACTCCTCTTCACTACGTAGATGAGGATATTTCGCGCAAATTGGGGCCAGATAAATATCATGAAAGAAAAAGACCAGATTCATTTTATCAACCTGAGACTCTCCTCCCCAATCAACGTTTCTCACAATGTGAGTGGCCACATAGGATCCAAGCATAGTGTGAATGTACACAAAGCTATTGCGATTATTTTTAAAAATATTGAACAGTGATGCCAGATCAGGACTTTCTGTTGCTACTTCAGCCATGACTTTTGAACAAATATTCGCCAGATGGACAATTTCCTGACTCGCTTGCGGACTGACGAAATTATTCACGAAAAAATCAAAGCCTTGATTAATAATCTCGGTCTTCTGTACAGTAGTCAGCTGATGGCTTTTCATCAGGTCTTCTTTTAAAATTTCCGTGATTTTTTTAACAACTTCGAGTCGTTCATTGGATTTGATGTAGAACTTTGAAATGCCCTCAGATTTTAAAACTCTCGCCACTTCTTCTATAGAGTTTTTCTTATTGGCAAAAAGAACATACTCATCGTCGAGCAAAATATAGAGAGAAGTCGGAGCTTTATGAAGATAATAAATGAACTCAATGTCTATCGGATAATATTCAGGCACTTCGTAACTGGCCATCATCTGTGCCGTCACGTTCAGGCTTCGCGCTGCTGAACTAAGAAGAGAAGGGATATTAAAATAGTCGGCCAACGAAGTAATTTCTGAATTGTTATTTATCTTCTCATCATCTCCGACAAAAATGATCGGCATTCTTGTCTTCCCTTGAAGTTCTTTTTTTAAATCCTGGTTATCCATCGAAGGCTGGGCCACTACTAAAGCATATTCATTCAGATGATCGGAAATAGCTCTGAGAGAAGACAAATTTTTACAATACGAAATCTGTGCCTCCAGATAAACGGAGAGATTCGTTTTATAAAGTTGGGCCAGTAGTTCATTCTCCAAAAGGAGCAAAATTTTTCTCATTTAGCTGCCCGAAAGTTAATAACTGATTAACATATCGAGCTTATCATAAAAAAATTTAGTCGATTCTCTAAATTATCTTAAGAATTAATTTACATTTCCGAACAATTTGCACGAGGACTAAAGAAAATGACCCTATTTTTTCAAGAAACACTATTTGATAATTCCGCGATGATCATCATCAGCTTCATGGTTGCATTCACTACTTATTACTTAATAAACAGTTCCAGAGAATACTTTTTATCTTTTCTTTATCTTCCCGCCAGCAAATCGCCCACCAATGCCAAGCTTCTGGGTGGCCTTGGATTCACTACTGGAATTACCGCGGCCGTTGTTTATCTCACTGCCACTCATACACAATCTTCATTGGTCACCAAATCTGATTTATCGTTTGTTTTATTTTCACTCATTCCAGTTACACTCCTCACAGTCTCAGGATATATCGATGATCGCTTTGAAATCCGGGCACGCTACAAATTAGCCCTGCAATTGCTCGCCATTTCAACGTTTGCTTCATATACCACTTTTCACGTTGCTCTTAATCAGCCACTGGTTGTTTTCGGTTCTTCAGTAGTTCTGGGAATACTTTTAATCAATGGCACTAATCTGCTTGATGGTCTGGATACCATGACTGTTAAATTAGGAATTGTAGTGTCTCTTGCGTTTGCTTATCTCGGGATGAAATCAGAAAGTTCTGTGGTTATTTTAATTTCCGCCTGTACTATTGCCGTCCTTGGCTCCTTTTATCTTTTCAACAGAGAGCCTGCACGCATTTATATGGGTGAGATTGGCGGCAGTGTTGTTGGATTTCTTTTTTATACTCAAGCTACACTTTGCTATAAAAATCTTATCAAATTTCAAAATGGCTATAAGGCTTTTTCCTGGGTCATCATTGCCTGTTCACTTCCCTTGTGTGAATTGGGCATCAGCTTTTTAAGAAGAGTGATTATGAAGAAGTCGCCATTCAGAGGTGATAAACTTCACCTGCATTATATTCTTAAATCGAAGTATAAGCTTTCTGCCTCTGCGACTTCTACTTTTATGGCCATTCTTTACGGAAGTATTTTTTCATTGGGGTAT
>DAIQAU010000029.1:4513-9232 GCA_036781565.1 Bacteriovorax sp.
AATATGCTCGCAAGTCATACACTCTTTAAAATCTTCTTTCTTTAATTTACGAATTTGATTCAGCACAGGCGAGCTCGCCCAGATTTCTTTAAACGTTTTATTTGTTAAATTCCCGGAAGGAATCGGAGCGCCAATGCAGGGAAACACTTCTCCATTAGAACTGACTCCGCAAACCGATTTAGCACAGGAACATTGAAGATTTTTTTCTTCGTTCAAAACCATGAAGACTTCCGCAAATTCACCTTCAAGTTGTTCTTTGAACTGCTCTTCTGTTATTTCAAAATCGCGTGCACCTGAAGAACCATCGTATCTTTCAGTCATTTCAATTGAAAATTGAAAAGGCAGCACATTCTTCTGACAAAACTCAACCATCTGCTTTATTTCGCTCACGTTATAACGATGGATGATGATGCTGATATTGAGATCAAACTTCTGTTCTTTTGCGGTGAGAATGCCTGCAATTGTTTTTGCAAACATTCCGTTTTTTCCGGTTAAACGCGAATAACTTTCCTCGGAATAACCATAAAGACTGACATCCATGCCCGCCAATCCGGCAGAGTACATATTTCGACAACGTTCTGTTGATAAAAGTGAGGCGTTGGTTTTTAGCCTCACTTCCATTTTATTCTGTCGTCCCTGTCTGATGAAATCATCAAGATCCGGATGAAGAAGAACTTCTCCTCCCGAAAGATTCAAATAAAGCGTGCCGGCTTCTGCCAGCTGATCAATGATCTCTTTAATTTTTTCCGAAGAGAGATTGGTTAATTTAGGAGTCTCTGTCTGTGACGTTCTGTTGAAGTTATAGCAATGACCGCATCGATAATTGCAGTTCTGAGTCAGCTCGACAGTCGCAACTAAAGGAATTGTTCTCTCGGCAGCTTTTCTTAAAAGATTGTCCATCAATAAATGGGTCATTCGCTATCCGAAAATAATAAATCTTTCGAGTGAAATTCGGCGATAAGCTCGTTCACATCACGAAAGGCCGTTTCCAGATCAACATCAAATTCATGGCAAACTTTTGCGACGAGTGCATCTATATTGTGTTGCCCATCACATAAGTTCCAGACAAAGCCCGCCACTTCATTCAACTCATGAACTTCCTGCCGACCTTTGGAATCTAGTATGACAATTTCAAGCCCAATAGACTTATATGCTAATCTCTCTGCCCGCAATGGTTTCTTCATAAGAAAACGCTATTATTTATAGTGAATTTACGCAAGAAAAACTTCTATAATAGAAACATGGAAATACTTCCGTCCCCCTACAATCTGAATCAATTAACTCCGGATGTAATTCAACGCCATCATCTTGAGGGACTCTTATGCCATTACTCCCCTTCATCATGTTCAGAAGAATTTTCAGCTCGATTCAAGAAACAATGGATTCATAACTCTACCTTGCTTGATGAATGCAGACAGTTGGGTGAAAAAGCGCTTCGCGTGGGCATTGAAGGCGTTTTACTTAAAGGAATTCATCTTCTGACTTTTCTCTATCAGGATCCAGGTCTGCGTTTCATGTCAGATATAGATTTACTCATTTCGCCCGATCACACGGCAGAATGGGAAAAATTATTGCGCCAGAATGGTTTTGAACTCAACTCCACTTCCAGCTTCGGCGGAAGAAGCCACAAAACGGACTGGAGCAGAACTATTCAGAATATTGAAGTAAACCTGGAATTACATACCGACTTATTTTTTCACCTGCATCGATTTGACTGGGAAAAGCAATCTTCCGGGATTGAAGGCTTTCAGGCATTGACTGTGACAGATCTTTTTCTACACCTCTGCGGTCATTTAGTTTTCCAGCATACATTTCTCAGATTGAATTGGTTGTATGATCTCTATTTTCTTTACGAGAAAGAAAAACAGAATATCAACTGGGTGCACTTGTATGAAAAATCACACAAAGCAAAACTGTTCCGGTCAGTCCAGATGGTTCTGTGGGTTTTAAAGAATCATCTTCAGGTTGAGTTGGGCGAAACCCCATCCACGCTTTTCAATCTTCCACACAAGCAGTTGTGGCAATCATTGCTGACGCCAGAATTTCTACTTAATCCGAATGAGAATACTTCGCGTTTTTTAATTTTAAAACATATGACAAAGGATTCTCTGCAGGATGCTGTCGAATATGATTTACTTTGGATGAGACAAAAATTTTTCACTTAACAAAAGCCCGAGCAGCGCAAATTTTCTAATAAGTGGCCCCCTCAATCGTAAGCGTGAAAACAGAACAACCAGATTATGGCGATTAAGGACATATATCTGATCGTTTCTTTTTAGAGAGATCACGCGTCCTAAAAAATCATTGGGGCTATTTTGATCCATGACAATTGAAAAATCACCTTTAGTCTGGAAATCCTTATTCACTATTCTATGAGCAACTAATTCTCCGTTTGAGCGATCTTTATAAAGAACAATATCGCCTGAACTGAAATTCGCAGCACTCATATCAACTTCAAGACTGTCACCTCCTCGTAAAAAAGGGTGCATGCTTAAGCCGTGAAATTCAATCCATTGCGTTTTCATTTATCGAGAAGATCCCATATCGAATCTGATTTTTTGAAATGCAATTCATAAAAAGGAACCCGCAAAGATGCCCATTCTGCAAAATCGAGAAGGTGTTGCAGATCTTTTTCATTCATCGTCGGCCAGTGGAGGTTGGCAAAGCTTGCCAGCAGCTTTTGGGTGCCTTTCATTCTCTCCGTTGTGATTAATTCATCATGATCGTCCTGGACGAGCCAGTAAATGGCCTTGACGGGAACTTGTTTATCATAACCAATCATTGAATTAAAGCGGCCACCGATGGCCCCTGCTTCCACACACAACATATTATTTTTTTCTGAGATAATATTCATATCATCGCCAAGAATTAAACGCGGCGATGATAATTCAGTTATGGTTGTTTTTCCTGCGCCGGAATGGCCAAGAAAGAGATGGGCCAGATTATCACCGGAGGAGCTCAATACACATGAGGAGTGCATGACAAATTTTCCTTCGCTTATAAGTTTACCCGAAATAAACCAACGTAGAAAATTATAAAAACCATCAGAAGTATCGCCTTCAGAAATGAGAATCACTTTATCATTCTCAAATTTAGAGGCGAAGTCGCGCTGTACCGCTATCGTATTTTCTTCAAAGGACAAACAGTCCTGGGAAGATTCGTCGGCCCATTCTTCAGATGTAAATCCAAGAGTGCGTGGATCAAATAAATAAACCGTAAAGAATTCTTCACTCTCTGTTATCCAGTGAGCAGGAATTAACTTTTCCAGAGAAGATATAAAAGAAGCTGATTGAGTTATAAATCTCAAAGGAATGCCATGATAGCGACAGTTAAAAATGAAATCAGAGGTTTCAGGAAATTCAAAAGATAAGCTTTGAAGCAGAGTTTTTTTGCGTTCTATAAGATCAGGATTGCTGATTTCTTCCAACATTTTAATTAAGAATTGCGTTTGCTTGAACCACAGAAAGCGGGAGCTGTCGTAGAGGCTTTGCGTCCGCCGGTTGTCGTACCATTGCAGAGGGCCCCATAAGAGTTCAGCTTTTCAGAAGCGATCGCGGGTTTGATATATTTTTTCTTTGCAGCTGTGTTTTTGTCCTGCGTTTCCACAATATCTTCATTGACGGCTGACTTAGATTTACTCATAAAAAACTCCATTATATTTATTTTATTCTCTTTAAAACTCATATGCCAAGCTCAATCAAAAGATTGCGCTTAACTAGAAAACTTGACCATTTATCTTGCGGACATAATCGAGAACTTTTTCAATCAAATGCCAGATTAAATAGAAGACAAAGCTCCACATACCTAACTTTAAAAATTCTTCGGTATACAAAGTTTTTCCTGAAAAAATTTGTCTGCTGATTTTTAAAACCAGTGTTTGCGGAATTAAAACTGCCAGGTTTTTCAAATAGACCGGAAAGACACTCACCGGAAAATAGATTCCCCCCAGTATGGCCGCTACGGTTTGCAGCGAATAAAAAACGCCCATTCCCTTTTGAAATTTTCTGTAGAACTGAATAGCAATCAATCCCATGAATACAAAACAAACGACTGCAAAAACCTGACTAAGAAAAAACGAGGCAAACATTTGTCCGTTCAACGGAAAAGATAAGAATATTTTGCTCACGATCAAAATAGACGCTACACGAAGAATTAAAAAAAGTGAATCCGCAGCGGTTTTACTCAGGACATATTTTAACGGAGAAATTTTTAATCCCGTTAATGTCAGGAGAAAATGAGAATTGCGGATGTCTGCATAATGCCCAAGTAACCTTTCTGCAATTCCCATGGGAATGATGAGGGCCACTTCTCCAGCTAATAAAAAAATAAATAAAGAGGCAGTGCTTGTCTCTTCAGTCTTCAATTCAAAAGACTGCCCGGCGTAATAGATAATACTCAAGGTTAGAAAAACTGAAAATAACTCGAAAAATAATTTTAATATCCATGAACGGGTTTCAAATATCTTTCGAAGAAAAAGACTAAGTAAAAAGGCAATCATAGTTCACCCAGGCTTATTGTCTTAATTACCGTGTCGGGATGCCAGATGAACTTCTGTTCAGTGATGAAGATAAGGGATTCTGCAGACAGCTTCTCGATAAAGCGCTCAAAGAAGGCACGATTTGCAGGAGACATGGTCAAAAAAGGTTCATCGAGAAAGAGTATTTGAGGCTTAAAAAACAAATGGAGAAATAAACGAAGAATTTGTTTCATTCCCTGAGA
>DAIQAU010000029.1:9332-20876 GCA_036781565.1 Bacteriovorax sp.
GAGGCTTAAAAAACAAATGGAGAAATAAACGAAGAATTTGTTTCATTCCCTGAGAATAGTTTTCAGAACGAGAATGAAGAATTTCCTCAAAGACGGGCAGATCTTTAAAATCTTTTATTCTCTTTTCCGTTGTCGCGAAATCTACATTCAGCGATCGCGAAATGAGCTCGATGTGTTCCATTCCCGTTAAATCGGGACACAATCCCAGACTGGTTGTTGATAAAAAACTAAACCTTCCTTTTTCTAGTTTTTCAGGATGGCCATTGTTGAAAAGAATGTTGGAATTTTCGGCACTCATCCAGCCGGTCAGGGCCTTAAGCAAAGTCGTTTTCCCCGAGCCATTGTCGCCTTCAATAAGAATAATACCGGGACCATCACAATTAAAGTGTAACTTGTCACAGATGACTTTCTTTTCGAATTTCAATGTAAGGTTGCTGCATTCAAAACGCAGCGGTTGAATTGTCATCCTAAGATAATTGTATTTAAAAATGTAAAATGTGATAAATTCTTTTTATGAAAATCTCACTTTTCGTGCATGAACTTCTGCCTCAAATAGGCCATTCCCGTGCCTTGATTGAACTCATGAACGGACTTTCGCCGGAGCAAAAAGCTCAGGTAGAGTTAATCGAAGCAGTTTGTTGTGAATCAGCTAATCTGGATGAGCTTTTTCCCGAATTTAAATGCCGCAAACAGTTTATTAAAATTCCAGGGAAAGGCTTTAAACCCTTCATTCTTAAAATGCTCAGCTATCATCTCTTTTCCTATTTTTACTCTGCGCTTTTTTGTAGAGACAAAATCAAAATCGGGATAGGCATTGCTTGTCTGAACGTCGACATAGCGAACATTCAGTTTATTCATGAACAGTGGAAAGAACCTTTCTTTTCAAAAAGAAAGATGGGGCCGGCGACTTTCATTTATAAAAAAATTCTTTTTCTCTATTTCGCTGTAGGAGAAAAAATCCTCTTTTCTGATGCGAAGAAACATTTCATTGTCATCGCACGTTTCCTGCAAAAATTTATCGAAGATCACTTTCAGACCGATACTTCTCAATTTACCCTGATACCTTCAGGAGTGAATACAACAGAATTCAAAACAAATCCTGAAAGACAAAAAGAAATCGAACTGGAATTAATTTCAAAATATCCCGCTTTAAAGACAATTAATTTTAATCAGCCGGTCACTCTTTTCATCGGTGCTTTTGAAAGAAAAGGACTGGATAAAGCTCTCGAGTATTTAGCTCAATTCAATTCAAAGCAACTGATTCTCATCGGCAAACCTGAGAGCTTCTCGCACTGGAAGTTTCCGCAGAATTTGAACATTGCTCACATTCCATTCACCAAAGAAGTGAATAAGTTCTACGCAGTCTCAGATCTTTTTCTTTTCCCCACTTACTACGAACCTTTTGGTCTGGTGATCGTAGAGGCGTTCGCCATGGGATTAGATATTATCGTTCCCGCTGACAATGTCGGCGCGAGTGAAATTCTGCCGGCAGATGAAGGAGTTCATTTCTTTCAGCAAAATGAATCCATTCCCAAAATAGAATTCAAAAAGATATCTCCAGAAGTCCGGTCTCTCCGAATGGCGCAAAGAACTGAGCAACTTCTTCCTTACAACTGGAAAGCTGCTGCTGAGAAATTTTATTCAATACTGTCGAGATATTGATAAACATCAGTCACTGCAACATAAGCTTGAGAAAAACTAAATCTGCTTTCAATAAGCTCTCTGGCATTTTTTGATAAACGCTTGGAATAAACTTCATCAGTCTTCATTTTCAGAATGAGTTCTTTCAAACTTTCCACGGCATCAGAATCTCTGGCCAAAATAATTTCCGCCGTCTCATTCTCTTTAACAAATTCAGAAAGTCCGCCATAGGGCGAAGAGATAACGGGCACTCCGGCCCCCATCGCTTCGGCGACAGAAAGTCCAAACCCTTCATCAATAGTGACTGGATTGAGATAGAGATTGATAATTTTATAGAATACAGAAATATTGCTTTGATGCTGAACAAAGATTACTTTTTCTTCCGCTTTTTGAGCTTTCACATATTGAATCAAAGAATCATAGAATCTTTTATCTTCCGCGCTATTGGGTGAACCAACGATGACAAGTTTGCTATCATCCAGGTTAAGTCCAATAAAACTGCGGATCGCAATTTCGTAACCTTTCCCTCTGGCCATTCGCCCGATTATTCCTAAAACAAAAACTCCTTCAAGCCCAAGCGACTTACGCAAAGATAAAGCTTCTGTGAGTTTTGGATTTTTTATTTCGACTGGAAGTGGAATAACTTTTCTGCCATATTTCGCCTTCCTTAAAAAGAAAGAGCTGTAGTGTTTTTCCAATAAAAAATGCGAGCTGAACAGCAACACATCGACGGAAAACAAAGAAGCGAGATAATCGAACATTCCCCCAATGGGGCCATGTTGAAACCAGACACGGTTCGTACGTGAGAAGATCGTACTAAGTCCCATCACGAATTGTGGATACCCCATGGTTGAATGAATAGTGTGGAAATTGTGTTTTTTCAGAAAATGGCGAATTTCGATTACTGCTTTAAAAAGCTTAAACGGATTGCGCATTTTAAATTTATTTTTGAGAACCGTGACAGCAACGCCTTTATTTTTCAGTTCCTCCTCGAGATCGCCATGATTAAAAAGAAGAAAGTGCACATTATCTTTTGTCTCGGCATGAACGCCTGCGATATTGACCAGAAATTTTTCAGCGCCGCCAATGAATCCGTTGGCCGAAACATAAAGTATTTTTTTCATAAGTTTATCAGGTTAGTTTTAAATTTCTCATAGGTCAGATTCTGATTATAAAATTCACGACAACTTTTTGAAAGAGTTTCATAAAGCTTTGGATCTCGTTCAAGCAGTTCCACTTTTTCGCGCAATTGTTCTTTATTCTCGACTTCATAAACCAATCCGGTCTTGTTCTGCTGAACCAGAAAATTCACACCTGTGTGAAGCATTGGAGCAATTACCGGTATTGATAGGGCGAAAGATTCGACGATAGTCATACCAAAAGCTTCAGCTCTGTTCTTTGATCCAACAATCATTAAATCACAGGATGAAAGCAGTTCATTCTTTTGCTGATGTCCGATTTTTAAATGAAATTTAATATTGGGAGCAGCAATAGATTGAAGATCGTCTCTTAACGGACCGTCGCCTACAATATTGAGTTCATAAGGAGTATCGTTAAATGTTTTAATAAGAAAATCAAATCCCTTATAAGGAACCAGTCTTCCGATAGAAATTAATTTTTTATTGAAAGATAAATTCTTTTTTTCAAAAGAACTTTCTTCAATGCAAAAAGGAATGACTGCACGAAGAGGGGAATTGAGTGGAGATAAAACCGGGGACGAATCCCAAAGCTCTTTGCTCGAAACTATGATTTTGTTATAGACCTTGAGCGAATGTTTAAAGTACCAGTTATACACTCTTCCTGGTAGACCCTTGTTTACGATATCACTGTGATAAACAGCAACAACTTCTACATTGTTCTTCTGCAGAAAAGCTTTATGCCTGTAAACAACTTCGTGCATGAAAGGATTCGGTAAATGAACATAGATCCGCTTGATTTGATGCTTTTTCACAATTTCAGGAAATTTTAAAAAAAATCCGAGACTAAAGGGAGCATTGAGGAAATTGATTTTTTCTTCAACTCGATGAATGACTTCACCGAACTCACCTTCTTCCTTTTTTTCTTGATTCGAGAAAGCACAAATATAAACACTATCACCGTTTTCACGATGGGCCTTTGTCATCATTTTTTCGACAAGCTCTATGCCACCGTAGACAGGAGGATAATATTTGGCGAGCTGAAGTACATTCATTTATTAACTTTTTGCAGGAGAATGAGTGTTGAAAGTATGGATATACCAATTCCGATCAAACCCGTGTAATAAGCGCGGTCTTCTCTGAAGAGATCTTTTTTGATGAAGATTGAATCACCGGCTTCAATTTTGAATTGATAAGCTTGAACATCTCCCCCTTCAGAAAGATTAAATTCGAATTGTTTCAAAGAACCATCGGCAGCCGATCTTGTTAAAACAACATCATCGATTTTTGCCGTTCCGCTTGGACCACCCGCCATGGAAAGTCCTTTGATTAAAGTCGTATCTGTAGGAATGAAATGCAGACCCGGCTTTCCGACTTCTCCCCAGAAATGGGTTGGAATGAGGACTTTATTTTTAACAGACGTATTGTAGTAAACGCTTCCGCTCTGTTTCCCAAGATCTTTTACTTCGGATGGCAAAGCAATTTCCTGAAGCGAGAGTTCTGACTTCATTTCAGACTTTGCATTCTCGGCCGAAAAAACAATCGTTCCACTCAACAATTGATAACAAATCACCAGTGATAAAACTTTTTTTATGCTCATGATAAAATAATAGTTCCACTATGAATAAAATACAAGAAATTGAGTTTAGCCCAAAACGAAACAATCTGCTCCTGGCAGTGCATGGATTCAATATTTTTCTTTTGTGTCTTAATTTCGCTTTAAATTTTCTGGGTGAGCCATTCCTGAAATACATCTACCTTATTCAGGTAGTTTTTATTTTTGCTACAATCATCAGATTTGATTTTGAACAATCTTTCCCGGAAATTCTGATTCTTTTTTTCATTGAAGGTCAGGGCCGTGTTCTGTGGGAGTATCAAAGCTGGGCGAGAATTGTCTTCGACACGCTTACTCTGCTCGCAATTCTCAAAATCTTTATTGTACGAAAAAAGATCTTTGAAAAAAAATTAATTCCCTGGCCCGTTTTGCTTTTTATTTCCCTTCACTTCCTCTGGTATATAGTAGAATTATTCAACGTTTATTCAGCATCAGTGTTCGGAGCTGTAGCAGCTTCGAAAATCTATATCTTCCCTATTTTTCTATTCCTCGCGCTCTTATTGTCAGGGCTGGATTTCAAAGCCAAACAATTCCAGACAACATTAAATCTTTTTCTCTTTATTATCGTTGCCGAAATCATTCTCAATTATTATCAGCTGCTGATGAAGCAAAATCTTCTTTTGGGAATATCACAATATTATTTTAAGGCCATGCGAGACGGCGTTTTCGTCAATAACCTTTTCCGTCCATTTGGAACCGGCGCCCTTCCAGGGGCCATTTCTATTTTTCTTTTTACGACTGTAGGATTTTTATTCATTAGAAAAACAAAAATAAAAGGAACACTTCTTCGTCTGGCGGTGATCGGAGCTTCAAGTTATACGATTCTCATTTGTCAGGTCCGCTCAGCTTTCATCAAGTATCTTCTGATCATCGGCCTGATTGAGCTTGGCCTCATGTTCTACGAACGATTCAAGCCTGCCAAAATTCTTCCTGTATTCTTAATTGGCCTTATCCTCGCAGTCGGGGGAAAAACATTTTTGCTTGAATCAGAGACGACTGGAGATGAAAACCTTGATTACGCCAAAGAAAGAATGTCTTCTCTTGCGGACATGAATAAGTTGAAAGGCTCAAGATTGAATGTCGAAGATTTTGGACAAATCGCATGGTCTAAACTGGCCGATTATCCCCTTGGTCTTGGACCAGGGATGACCGGTGCTGCCAGCAGTATTAACAAAGAAGAGCTCGCCTTTAATCCGCTCATCAATAAAAATATGCTTTGGACTATGGATAATCTTTTCATTTCACTTTTTATTGACCTAGGAGTAGGGGCTTTATTCTATATTCTGTTGATTTTTTCAATACCAATTTATTTCTTCCGTTATCTCCTCACATTTTATTCAAAAAAAATGGAAGAAAATTTTCGCCTGCTTCTCATTTGCACGAGTACTCTTGTGGTCATTCTTATTGGTAATTGGGGTGCAGTCGGATTGACTTATAATCCTGAATCCTTTGCCTTCTGGTTTTTTGCGGCGGGAGGATTCAAAATCATTTATTCATTTAAATCAGGAATTGAAGGACGGGACGTCGCCAATAAAGTCCAAGTGTGAAAAATAAAGCTGAAGATCTTCTTCACTATAGATTTGATCATCAAAGAAAAACCTGACTACGACAGAGAAAATTAAAATAAAAACTGAGAGAAAGATCGAGTAAAAAGAAACCTTTACGAACGACATAACATGAAATTCACGAACAGGAGCTGAAGTTTCTTCAAACAAGAGGTCGCTCGTAATCGTGGAAGCGAGCAGCTTCAGGTTCAAACGTTTTGATTCAAGATTTTTAATGAATTCCAGCTCGTGCCGGGCCTTATTGACTAAAGATTCATTCATCACTTTAGTTTTCAAAAGAAGTTCCAGATCTTCTTTCAATGAGACAAATTCTTTTTCAAGCACTGCAATTTTTTTCTGAGAAACCGCCAGGTCAAATTCAATTGATTTTTCTTTTGTGTGCTGTTCTTGAATAAAATTCTCATCGCGTTCGCTGTGTTCATCAAGCCTATGTTCTTTTCTTTTGCTCTCAAGAAAAGTTAATTCCATATTCAGTTTATGGATGATGTCTCGATCCTTTTCACTTAAAGACGCTGACGAGATTACGGAGAGAGCTGCAATATTCAAGCGAAGATCATTAATTCTTTTATTGATAGATAGTGATTCGGAAGCCACAAGGCGATCTGTTTTCTCTGCTCCAGAAAGTGCTTTTTGATTTTGATGTGAGCGTGCTTCATTTTCAGTCAAACCGGTTTTAGAAGTGTTGATTTGAACCTGCAACTCCCTCATTCGTTCCTTGATTTCTGTAATTTTAATCTCATTCTTCTCATTGCTATCGAGAAACTCAACCCCACTGGAAACGGCGAGCAGGTTCTGATTTTCAGCGATGAGCTTTTCTACTGAAGAAAGTTCTTTGCTTATTTGGTATTGATGAGATTCTAGCCTGTATTTTTCAATCGCAACGATGAGTTGTTTCTTTGAAGACTGAAGTGTCAACAGATCAAAAGCATGAACACTCAGGTTAAATCTGTTTTCTGATACTCCCTGTTCAATGACAAAAGAATTTCTTAAATAAGGGATGGTCGCCAAAATGGCACACTCTTTCTCCGCATTACACTTTTTTAAAATTTCTGTGACCTTCATTCCTTTTCCTGAAGGGGCCCCCAACACCATCTGCGAAAACGATGGATCACCATAAAGGAGTTCTGCATAATTTCTTAGAAAACTGTGACTGCTTAGAGAAACATTTAGTTCGCCTAGATTAATGACTTCGGCTTCATGAACTGGAACCAATGCAGACAAATCGTTTGAAACGTTATGCTTAATGATCGTCTTAACAGGTATATTGCTCGTATAAATTTTAGGTTGGGAATAGTAGAAGAAAAGAATATTGAGAAGGAATAAAACAGCCGTGCAAGTCACGTGCGACTTGTACCTGAAGCCAAGCTTCCATAGCAATGTAAAATTAATGACTGTGGTTTCATCCAGCAGTGCTTCGATTTTTTTCAAACCCTCTCCGTGGCTTTGATCCCACAGAGCCTATCGGCAAAAAGTTAAAAAAAATTAATTGAGATTAAGGCTAATCGAAAGAAGGTACTTCACCAATAAAGTCAAGATTTGCAAAGTACGTTTTGAGATCGTCTTCGCAGTAAATTTTATCATCCATAAAATAACGAAGAAGGATGGAAAGAATATAAAAGAAGCCGGCCATCAGTGAAGAAAATAAGAAGATCTTAATTATCGTCGAACGACGAAATTCACGGGCTTCCCGACCAAAATCTTCAAACACTAAATCTGAAGTCATGGTGGAACTCATCAGTTTCAAGGATAACTGCTTGGCTTCAAGATTTTTTAGGAATTCTATATCGGTTTTAAACTTATTGGCGGAAGTTTCTTTTGAAAATTTATCCTTAGTTAAAACATCGAGCTGCTCTTTTGAAATTCTAAATTCTTCTTCAAGCCTTGAAAGATTATTTTTCGCAACTGAATAGTCAAACTCAATATTTTTCTCTTTGCCTTCCTGTTCTTTTCCAAAGGCTTCTGTATAGCGGCTGGCAATCGCGCGGCTGCCAACAGATAATTTCTCTTCAAGTTTTTTCAGTTCTCCCATCATTTCTGAAAGAATGGCCTTGTCAGAATCTGAACGATTCGCTTCCGGAATGCTGGAAAGAGTGGCTATATTCAGCCGAAGGTCATCAATCTTACCTTGAAGCGACAACTCCTGCATTTTTGACAACTTGTTTTCCTTGCGCGATTTTTCAAGATGACGTTTATTTTCTGCAAGTCTTGCTTCCAATGCAGAAACATTCGCCATTTCGGTATTGATCGAAGCTTGCAGCGTACGGATTTTCTCCTTCAGATCAGAGATTTGAGTGTTTGTTTTTTCATTCTCTTCTAGGACATTAAAACCATTCATTTTATGAAGAAGCCCACGGCTCTCTTTAATCAGATTCTCGACGGAATTCATTTCTTTAATGACAAGATATTGTCGCGCTTCGATTCTTTCCGTTTCCACCGCTTTAGAAATGACCCTGGCCAATGCAAAAACGGTTTCTTTGTTGAGTGCAGTCACTGTTATCAGATATCGGTTGCTGGTCATCCCCTGCTCCAGAACAAAAACTCCGGAAAGGGCACCGACGAGTTCAGTCACCATGCAACCAGCATTGTTTTTGCATTGAGATCTGACCTGGTGGCCGTATTTTTTCCGGCCATTGACGATAGAACCAAAATTCAGTTCATCAAAATTTTTTTCTTTTACCATCAGCTCTGCAAAACGCTTCTGAAAAGAAAAGCTTGTGAGAGAAACAGAAAGCTCACTAAAACTCAACGCATTGAGATTTTCGACAGGTTGGAGGCTTGTCATATCATTTGAGAAAGTATGGCTCTCAGCTGCTTTAACTGGAACGCTGACGGAATAAATGAGCGGCTGAGAAAAATAGAAATAAACAAAGAGCCCGCCAAAAGCGAGGATGGCGAGGGTCAAATGAGAGCGATAGCGGCCCACAAGCTTCCAGACAAGCCTGAAATTCAGAATGGTTGTTTCATCAAGTAGATTACTTAATTTTTCCAACTACAGTATTCCTAAAATCTTTTTCCTTTTTGGGCGGTCTATTGCTGAACTTGTTTCAAGCAATACTCCGTTCAAATTTACATTATAATTACTAAAAAATTTCTTCACTGCTTCCACTTTGTGTCCAGAGGAGGCGTTCGGTGAAACAATAAGAGTTAAAGACTCGTAAAAATGAGAAATCCTGTAATTAAACTGAAGATTCAATTTCATTTTATCGAGTTCTGGCACGTCCCAAAGAACGATGTCGTAATAATCAAGAATGGTTTTCACTTCCAGATCGAAAGTTTTGCTATATTGATGTTCATCATAAACGCGCATTAGTTCTTCATAATCAAGAAAATCAAAATGATGTTGATATGAATGATAATTTACGTTGTCACCGAATCCGCTTAACTGATACTGCTTCGGTTTTGAGTCTTTATAAAATTCCGCAAAAACACCGTGTCTCAGCTGATCAGAAACAATCGCGATTCTGTATTGATCAGCATAATCAAAGTAACAGCAAAGACCGAGGATCGTTCTTTGTTGTGAATTCTTATATCCGGTCGAAGTGAAGGCAAAACTTTTTGTTCCTTTTTTGTACTCTTCCATGAACTTTTTCCCTACGTGAAAAAGTTCATCGGGATTGCTGACCCTTGAAAGGTAACTGGCAATTTTATCAGTTGAACCTTCACGATTGTATTTCTTTTCAATTTCAGGAGTAATGATTTCGAGTTTCGGTTTTAGAGCTGCACTCATTTTTTTGCTCCTTCGTGGAGAATCCCTTTCATTGGAATTCCCAATGACTTGAAACGCTCCTCTACTTTCTTCACTTCTTTGAGAGTTACTTGTCCCGGTTTTACAACGACTGAAATAGAATCCAGCGACCGCAAAATATCGAGATAAGCTTCTCTAAAATCAGGTAATTTATTTTCTTCAGGCATGGCCCAGAAGACAGACTCAAATTCAGAATAGATCAGCTTCAAATCCATATGATTGTGTTTGTACTGCTGTAGAAGTTCTTTGTGATCGATAAGACAAAGCGGCCCCCATTCGTGAGTAGTCCAGCTGCCGAGCAATCCTTTGTTAAACCACAGTCGGTACTTATCCCATTCCGGTGATGACAAGTCGTTGACGACAATTAAAACCGGTGAATTATTTCTGGAATAACTCACGCCACTGGCGATACCGAGCAGATAAAAATCGTTTGGCTTTAGTCCCACTGATACAAGACCAAAGCTTTTCTTTCCGTTGTCGATATCTTCGGAATAAGATTTTGTCACTCTATACAAATCGGCCGCATTTGCGACTTTCAACTGCATAAATGGAATGACTTCCTTTTGCAGATGAGCGCTTTTATCCTGAACAAGCTTTTCCGCAATGGATTTTTTAATATCCAGCAACGACTTTGGTATATAAAAGATGAGTCCGCTTTTTTTGGGGATCTCTTTCTCTTTTACGGTGAATAGTTCTTTTTCAGAATTCACGAGACCTCCTTAACAGATAAAATCTTTTCCATATCAACAGCAATATTTTTTTGAATCTCTTCTGCTTTAGTGAAAGACTTGGTAATAAACCGCATACGAAGAACATTATTAGTCGCAATATTTTTAATCTTATTAAATAAATCCCGGCGGTCATAAGCGACAACTTTGTAACCGTTAACATTGCTTTCAAGGATCTCGCCTGCTCCACCAAGTCCTGTAGTGATAACAGGAACGCCGGCTTCATAAGCTTCAACAAGCACTCTTCCAAATGGTTCGCGCTCCAGAGAATAATGAATCAGACAATCAATCTGACCGAATATATCTCTCGGTTCACAAAGTCCCTCAAAAGAGACGAGTGTTGAAGGAAATTTTTTTGCGAGCCTTTGAAGTTCTTCTTTATAAGTGGAATGAGAACCTGAAGTCTGATAAAGATTATCGCCAAAAATTTTAATTTTTTTGATGCCAAGGCCTTGAAGTTCTTTTTCATACATCCAGGCAAAGAACATTAATTCATGAATGCCTTTCCACGGCGCCATCATGGAAACAAATCCTAATGTCTCGACGCTGGAAATAGATCTGTCATTTTTTAATCCGCCCGAAGGATTATAAACAACCCGCGACGAGTAATTTTTCCAGGGTGAAAGCAGCAACTGCTTTTGAACAGACTGAGAATTACAAATGAATTCCAGTCTCTCTTTAGGGACATTGGTTAAAACACCCCAGAGTAATGCGCTCAGTTTTGAATGATGATAATAATCTCTTAAATGCCAGGTGAGTTTTCCTTTAAATTTCATTCTAATATTTAAAAGAAAAAATAAAAAAGCTACCTTATTTCCGTTGAGATAAATGTGGTCGTAATTTGTAAGTTCATTCAATTGCGAATAACCGAAGATCAAAGAGAGCGCATTTCCTGCAGCAGCAAGGCCAGGCAGAACTCTTGTTCTCGACAAAGAGTAAAGCGAAGTCGGATAATCATATTCTTTATACTGACCTAAATTCTCTTTTTCTATAAGTGATTTGAGTGTTGAATGGCCATCCAACCTTGGAACATAAAAGGACAGCTCCACATTGCGAACCGTCGACAGCTGGAGCAAGAGACTTCTCTCTGCCCCGCCAAGCTTGTTGGTATTCA
>DAIQAU010000030.1:0-1585 GCA_036781565.1 Bacteriovorax sp.
CATTCGCGTTTCTTTCCGCTTGATTGACACCTCTGATTTGTGCTTTTAATTTTTCTGAGATCGCCAGACCGGCAGCATCGTCTGCTGCTTTTACGATTCTTGAACCAGATGACAGCTTCCCTAAAGTCGATGCCTGTTCAGTGTTGTTAGCTCCAAGTGTGCGTTGAGCAGCAAGTGAAGTAACGTTTGTGTTGATACGTAAACCCATTAGAAATCCTCCGTGTCATTACTCGCGTCCTTCCTTGGTAATGAAAACTCACCTTGAGTCTTTCAACAGGCATCCATGCCCAACGATTAGTCAATTTTGAAAAGTGATTGTCACCATGACATTCACTTGATTGACTGACTTCTCGACAGAACGACGGAAGACATAAGAAAAAAATTGCAAAAAAATAGACAAATATTAATCCGATCAAAAATAACCACTTTAATGGTTGCATTTTTCAAGGTCAATTAGAGTAAAAAGCTATGAAATTTCGGACTGGAACGCTTGGCTTTGCCTTTTTTTTACCAGTGAACTACACATAAAGAAGGATTTTTCAGGGAGGTTTGTGTGCGATCAACGTTTTCTCTGTTTCTCATGGCCTTTACCATCCTTATCTTTTCATCATGTGCAAGCAAAAAAGAAAAACAGGAACTCAAACAAGAGGTCGCGCGAACATCTGAAATCAGAAATGAAGATGAACTCTTTTCACTCGAGCAAAATCTCCTGACAGAGAACAATAATTTAAATCAGGAACAAAAAATCAAACTGCGCGAGCTTATTGAAAGAAACTACAAAGAAACTCAAAACATTCAAAGTGAAATTGATAAAACCAAGGCCGTTTTGTTCAAAGAACTGTTAAGCAATGAAAGCAGTAAGAGTAAATTGCGCATTCTGGAAGGCCAGCTTCTTCGGTTGAATAAAAAGAAAACAAGAACGTCTTTGAGCGCTTACAGAGAAGCAAAAAATATTGTCGGCAAGAATGAAGTGCCTTTAGAAAAAACTTTAAACATGCTCGACAACAGAACAATTCATGAATTTTAAAATTCTACTTATCGCTTTATTTATCTCTGCCTGTACGACTCCCTATCAGAAACTGGGGAAACGAGGGGGCTATAAAGAAGAAAAAATAAATGATCATGTTTACCGTGTAACCTTTCAGGGAAACAGCAGAACTAAAGATGAAAAAGTTTATCGTTACTTTCTTAAACGTTGTGCTGAACTCACCCAGCTTAACGGTTATCAACATTTCATCGTTATGAACACGGAAGATAAAAGCAGAACGGCACTTGTCTGGCAGGAAGGAACACCAAAGAATCAAAGAGCAATTACGACAGTTGCCTACTCCTCTGATACTGGCTTTATTCCCATTGAACACAAAAATATAGTCAATCACGTGATTGTCGGGGAAATAGCCATGTTCAAAGACGGAGAAGAACCGCTGGATGCTTTTAAGGCAGAGGAAGTTCTCCAGAGCATCAGGAAATAATTTATGAGTAAAAATCCATATGCGATATTAGGTGTAAAAGAAAATGCAACACAAGAACAAATAAAAAAGGCCTATCGTGGACTGGCCAAAAAACATCACCCTGATTTAAATCC
>DAIQAU010000030.1:1685-11632 GCA_036781565.1 Bacteriovorax sp.
AAATAAAAAAGGCCTATCGTGGACTGGCCAAAAAACATCACCCTGATTTAAATCCAGGCAATAAACAAAACGAAGCAAAATTTAAGGAAATCTCGCACGCCTATGATCAAATTGGCACACCTGAGGCCAGAGCAAAATTTGATCGTGGCGAAACAGATGAGAATGCCTTTAATCAAGGCCGGCAAAATAAAGAATGGTCTTCATATTACAATACTCAACAAAACAGCGGCAGATATTCACAATCATTTGCCGATTCTTTTGGAGATGAAGATTTGTTTGAACAAATTTTCGGAAGAAGCAGATCCGGCAAAGGATCGCGCACTCGCTCTCATGTCAATGAGGACATCCACTATCAGATGGACATTAGTTTTAGGGAATCAATTCTTGGTGCGGAAAAAGTTATCACGCTCGCCAATGGTAAAAATCTCAGCATTAAAATTCCTGCAGGAATTGAAGATGGAAAAAAACTTCGTTTCAAAGGCCAGGGAAATCAGGAATACGCTGATGCACCAGCTGGTGATGCCTACATCCAGATAAATGTTCAGGAACAAAACGGATGGACCAGAAAGGGAGATGACGTAGAGATGGAACTTCCGGTTTCTTTTTTTGAAGCCGTTCTGGGGGCTGAAGTCTCTGTCCCTACTCTTCACGGTCAAGTCATGTTGAAAATTCCTTCAGGGGTCAGCACTGGAACAAAAATGCGCATTAAAGGAAAAGGGGTTTTAACAGAGGGAAGACAAGGAAATCAAATTGTGCATTTAAAAGTCATGACGCCAAAAAATCCTGATCACGAATTGATGGAAGAACTGAGAAAACTACAGCAGCGGTTTGCTTACAATCCAAGGGAATCAAACGCTGATGCCCAGTCTAGAGGCCCTTTTGGAGGTGCTCCATGAAAACCATAACTACTTTTCATCTTCTGGAAGTCGCCAGAAACTGTGGTGTTGATCAAAATGTCATCAGACAATTTATCCAGGAGCAATGGATAGTTCCATACGATAAAAACCAAATGCAATTAGATGAGGAAGATGTAGAACGGATTAAACTGATTACAGAACTGCAAGACCTTGGCGTCAATGACGAAGCTGTTCCAATTATTCTTCACTTAATTGATCAACTCAATCTTTATCACCAAGGTCTGCGACACTAATAAACAATATTTTTATTAGGTAGATAATAGGTTGGTCCTTTTTTAGGGTTAAGGGCCTTTTTAAATTCCAAAAGTTCGTTATCAGCGCGCTCTTTGGAATAGCAATACACTTGCTGTATTTTATCAGAGAGAAGGTCAAGCTTACCACGGAAACCGTCGAGCTCTTCTTCTTCAATTAAATCCCAATTCATCTTGATCATTTCTCTTACTTCAGGCCATCTGCTTTTCGAAAAATCCCTGCTCATAATTTTTTCCTCCATTACTAAAGTTGTGTGTTGTTGTGTGGAAAGAATTTTCAATAGAAGACATACTATTTATCAATTTTGCCTGGCCGATAAACTGGAGGATCCTAGAAACAGGAGGCCGTTATGTTTGATCGCCATAAAACAAAGATTTCTGACAAAGAAGATCATCTCCTTAACCGGGATGATATTCTTCACCACCATTCTGGAAGCACGTTTTCGGAAAAAGAAGTCAACGTAGTTCTCTTGATCATTCTCGCCGTAATTCTGCTTCTTTTTTGGGTTCCGCTAGCGGAGTTAATTCAGTAAGGAGGCCATATGAGCTTAGGAAATTTCCCGCAAGATCCCTATGAACCAGTTAAAAAACAACAACCGCCGAAGGCCCCTTCAATCGATGAACCAAGCCCATCACAAAAAGATCCAGATGATGATAATCTCGGTTCAGATGAAGGAATATTATCTCTTTAATTAAGGGGGCCGTGCCCCCTCTTTCTTTAAGCCGTCGCAATATCCTTCATGCAGATTTCACGAAACGAATCAGAGAAATGCTGAATGAGTTGATCTTCTTTATTTTGATTGTGACAAGTCAAAGAAACATTGTATTTCCAGAAACCTTCTTTAGGACCGATCATTTGTAATGTTTTATCTTTGATGAATTGATTGACATAAAGAACCGGAAAAAAGGCCAGCCCGATTTCATCTGTAACAGCATGTACAAGTGAGCCAATGACATCGCTTTCGAAGGCAATTTTCTTTTTCATTTTGTTGCTTTCAAAAAACTTGTCAATTTCCCCTCTGAATCTGATTTTAGAAGATGGAACGATCCATTGGGCTTCAGTATTTTCTGAAAGATCATCCAAAACAGCTGCTGAATTCTCTGCTGTTGGCGCTTTGAATTTAGTTGAGCACGTGAGAACAACAGGAACTTCAGCTTTTTGAAGATCGTGGAAATTTGTATCACTCATCGACATATCAGTAACGACGGCATCGAATTCTTTAAATTTTAATTTTTCATTCAATTGTTGTTGAGTAGCGGAAATAACCGTTACCTTTGGTCGCTTATCAACATCATATTTTTTAAGAAAGTTGCTGACTACTTCAGCTACGAATGAGCGGTCAACGTGTTCAGAAACACCGATACAGATTTTTCTCGTAGATGAAGGGACTCTTTTAGAAATCAGTTCATTCATTTTTTCCGAGAACTCAAACATCTGACGACAAAAACCAAATACTTCCTGACCAGAACTAGTCAACTCGATAGTACGGCCTGCTTTCTGAAACAATTTCAAATCAAGAGATTGTTCAAGAACTTTCAACTGACTAGACAGCGATGGCTGGCTGATTCTCAAGTGTGATGAAGCTGAAGTCACTCCACCTGCTTTAGCTGTTACATAGAAGTAATAAAGGTGATTGTAATTGTACATAGTTTACCCTTTTAAAAAATGGTTGATATAGTCGTGATTAAAATTTAGTTCCTTTAATTTCTGAATCTGGAATTGTGATCGTAAAATGAAAAGATCTCGCTCCCTTTAATTCGGGAGGAAGTTTAATAAACGGTGCTTTGTTAAATGGAACGATTATTTCAACTTGATAAGAAGAAAATTTCGCCAGTTTTTTCTTTAAAAGCATGCTGTCCTCTAGTTTCACTTTATCTTCACCAATCATTAATACGGCATCGATTAAACGAAAATTCCTTTTTAATTTGTCCGACCATTCTTTATCGGTAAACTCAGGTGAGTGGAAAATAATTTCTTTAGACTCATTTTTTTTTATCAATTTATCGTAATTTTTCTTTGTCACTGGATCCTGAATTTCAAAATCACCTGCTTTCATAGAAGCTTTTAGAAAAAATTTTCCGTTCCCCGAATCTTTAAACTCGGCCTGCCCTCTACAATTCGTTGCAATCTTATCCAGGATCACCACTTCAGCACAGACAGAGCTCATATTTTCGTCATAAGAAAGGGCCCAGGTATTGGCGCAAAAAATTGACGTCATTAATAATACAAAGGCCCTCATATACTCTCTCTTTTAAATTAAAGCCCGAATGGGAAACTCACACTGAAAACCCAGGCCTTGTTATGCAATTCAGTACTGTCCGAAGAAAATCCAGTATTGAAGACACCAACAGAAGTAATATCTGTTTTGTCATATTTAATGTCCTGATACTCAACGTTCAAACTGACGACTGCGACTTTCATCCCTACGCCAAGTCTCCATCCATTTGCACTTTTAAATTTCTCATCAACATTTCTGCTGTTATCGGGATCAACTTCTCCGGCAAAAATCCAGTTCCCCCATGCACGGAGTCCTACGATCCAAGGCATCTGAACACCGGCCAAAGCGGAAGCATTCCACGACTTCGAATCTGTATCTTGCCCTAATGTAGAATCTTTAAATTTGGGAATGGAATAACGTCCATCAGCACCTAAGAAAATAATATCCAGTACGTGAAAACCAAATCTCGCTCCAGTCCCCCATCCTTTTAATGTCGTGTCTGAACTTCCCGTTGGTGCAGGAAAATTTACGTTCCCTGTATCTGTTGTTTCGTAAGTCAGCATCGGTTCGAAAAACATTCCCCCTTTATCCAGCGCATGGGCTGAACTGAAGGAAACAAGCATCAGCATGAATGCCAGTACTATCTTTTTCATAACAAACTCCTTTTTTTAATCTGCAGCGTCCTTGACATCATCCATTGTATTCTGGACTGAATGTTTTGCTTTTGTTGCTGCACATTTGGTTTGGCCATCAACAACCTTGCAGGTTTTATCCTGCAACTTGCGCGCTCCTTTTTTAGATCCACGCTTCACATCTTCTTTTGCCTCTTTAACTTTCTCTTTAATCGTTTCTTTATTGTCTTCCGCGAACGCATGATTGTGCGCAAGGTTCGACATCAAGGAAAATCCCATCAAACATATCCAGATCTTTTTTTGTGGCAATGTCATATGAACTCCTTTAGGTAAACTCTTAAAGATTCGAAACATCCAAGCGCAGGAGTGCAGTTACTATGCCAAATTGATTTATTTTCTAAATCATATAAATCGAACATAGAAAAAAGCACTTATAAGAAAAAGAGAATGATTTATTCCCGAGTGATGTTGGAAAAATTTCCCGATTGGGGATTTTTGTCTCGATCAAGAATGATTGTCATAATTTTTGATTATCAAAAAACGTTGTTATAACTCGCTGTAAGTCCTTCATTAAACGCATTCATCATTTTTGCTTTTCAATTGAATTGTTTCAAATTGTGGAATGGAAATTGGAGTGAACATCAGAGGCAGTTCCTCTTTTTTATAAAGGATTAAAATCTGCAGGAGGATGTATGGAAACAAGTATTGGAAAAGGAAATCTAAACGAACTTAAAGGTGAAGTTAAGAAAATGTGGGGAAAGCTTACAGATGAAGACTTAACTTATCTTGAAGGGGGAGCAGATTCGATTGTTGGAAAAGTTCAGAAAGCATACGGCTATTCCAAAGAAAGAGCTCAACAGGAATTTGATTCATTTAAACGCAGTCACTCAAATTTATTCCAGGATAACCCTGGATCATACAACCAGGAGAAAAGAATGGTCGGTCCAAACTCATCAAACTCATTCAACAATCAGATTGATTCACAAAATATTAAAAACAGAGCTCAACATATGCTCAATGATGACATTGTTGAACCTGCTCAAGAATATTTACAAAGAGCGCGTGAAATTGGCTCAAGAGCAATGGATCGCAGTACAACGATGGTGCGTGAAAATCCTGGTTATACATTATTAGGTGCTGCCGCTGTAGGATTTCTGCTTGGCGCCTTTGTCGCACGCAGAAGAAGTTAATCAGTAAAAAAAAAAATTAACAGAAGGGCCTATGAAACCATAGGCCCTTCTTCTATAGTGAGGAGCTTTCTATGAGATGGATACAAATGATATTTTCTTTCATTATGAAGAGAGTCAACGCTGGCGGTGAAAGGCCCCATCCCATGGAAGAAATAAAGGAGTTCTTAAAAGAGAATGCCATCAAATTATTCGTCGGAATGGTTTTGATTGTTACAATAGGAACCATGCTTACTGCAGGTATCTATATGCTGATAGCGGCATTAACTGCTCAGGTCGATCTTGGACTTGCTCCCGGAATGAATGCTATGGCCTGGGGCGGATTTTTCATGGCACTGGTTCCCGCTGCCATACTTGGTTTTGCCTGGTACCAATCAACACCTCATGAGCAAAGAACTCATAAGAAAAAGAAAAAGGCGCACGTTCCCGAACAACCTGCAACGATGGAGCAGGCCCTCGTTCTTCTGGTAACAGATTTTATAGAAGAACGTCAGATGAAAAGAGAATTTAAATTTGAAAGAGAACGAAGAATGGCAGAGGCAGAAATGCTTGCGGCCCAACAAAATCTGCAAGATCAGCGCAGAACTCCAACCGAACCTTATCAACGTCATTAAAAAGGGAGCTTTAAAAGCTCCCTTTTTAAATCATCTTTATCTTTTCAAATCGTGTCGATTAAAAGCGTGGCAATTTTTCCGCAATTTTATGTTTAAATTCTTCCGTACGATGACTCGCCTCTTTTTCAATCCAATCTTTGATCAAATCATATTCTTTAACAACTTCATTCATAAGAATTGAATAGCCTCTTTGAATGCGGTGAAATTGTTTCACAATGGCATCATCACTTTTCGGGGCAGATATCACGCTTCCGCTTTCATGCTCCACTTTATTAATAGCACTCAAAATTTTCTTTTGCCCTGGTGTCTTCTTATTAAGGTGCCTTTTCGCTGTCATAAAGATCCTCCGTTTTTGCATACGTGTTCCCACCAGAGAACAAAGTGCAAACGATATGCCTTCACAGAAGTTGATTATTGTTAACGAACAGAACATGTCCAAAAAATGTCTGACCATTATAGGACGTCTCGGGGGATTTCTACCCCCGAAGCAGAAGAGTCAAATTGAGAGAGCATTAAGGCTGATATTCATAAAGGCTTAAAATAATATTTCACTATAACTTGGCATTGGTTCTGCACTAACGAGCATTGTGATGGTTCATAATGTGAGGTTCACGTGCCAACAAAGCAACATGACGATAGTGCGACGAAGTCTAATTGGCATGACATTAAAAAAAAGGTTCTCTCACATTGGAATAAATTAAATAAATCTGAAGTCGAGCAAACTCGCGGGAATGAAGGTTCTTTAAGAAAGCTCGTTCAATCAAAGTACGGAACAAATTCTGACTTTGATAAGGAATACGAAAGGATCTGTAAGCCTTTTGAAAAGCAGGCACGCAATCAGCTGTATGGGGGAAAAACTCCTGTGGAAAGAGATCTACAGAAGCAGACAGCAGCAGATGGGTTTAACGAGCCTGATGATGAAGATGAGGAAGGGATGACACGATTTGATGACATGAATGCAGACTACACCGGACTTGCGATGAGCGAGGCCGAGCAGGAAGAACTGCTGAAGCCAGACCTGAAAGGAATGGACGCATCAGAAGCGCAGACCACTCCCGAAACAGAAAAACAATTAAAACAAAAACCAAAACACAATAATACAGCACCGGATGATCTCAAACCCAATCAAGATCCTCGTTCTGAAAAGAAAGAGGACATCACATTAGGAAGAAGTAATTCTTCTGCAAACACAACATCATCATCTGCCCTATTTTCATCCGGAGCGAACAAGAAGCTATAATATATTTTGATTCGTCAAAATATATTATAGCATGTTTGAGGCCCAACCATCGCGTTGGGCCTTAATTTTTTTCCAACAAAAATTCCTCCTTCTTTGGCCCGCCCCTTGCTTCACCTTTTAATGGTCTATAATACAGGAGGAGGGTCTATGCCTAAAACTACACGTTCATCAACTGGTTCTTCATCACGTAGCTCAAAGTCAAAAAGCAGATCGAGCGGGAATTCTTCCACACGTTCGGCGTCATCAAAATCGCGTGAGACACGTGAACGATCAAGAGACATGGAAGATTCAATTGCATCAAATGATCACTTTAACATCATTGAGCTGCTTCTGCTGGATCATACATATCTGAAAGACTGCATTGATGTGCTCAAAGATGAAGATGAAGAAAGCAAAGTTAAAATGAAATATGCCAAAGGATTTCTGGATGCTTTAGAAAAACATTCAACGGGAGAAAAGAAAGCACTCTATGCTCCACTACAGGAAGTTGAAGATCTTCGCTCTCATATTCTGGAAAGCATCATTGAACACGGCATTGTCGATGACAAAGTGAAAAAGCTCAGCAAGAAACTGACAAGTGCAAAAAGTCTGGATGAAGAGATGGAAGCCGAGTTAAAAGTTCTTGCGGAAATCGTTGAACATCATGTTGAAGAAGAAGAAGATGAACTTTTTCCAAAGATGAGAAAAGATATAGACGCAGAAATCTTGAACCAAATGGGATACCAGTTCATGGTCCTTCGTCAGTTCACAGAGAAAGATCTTGAAGATGCACCGGAATTGATTGACGAAATGGAAATGGTTTCTCAAGAGGCCATTCCCGTAAAAAATTTCATGAATGTAACACACGAATATTTTACAAGCCAATATTAGTCTAATTGAAAAGGCCTGGAATTAATCCGGGCCTTCTTCGCGTTCAGACGACAAAAGGATTTGCATGAGACCGCATGGAGCAAACAGGTCTGTTTCAAAAAAATGGATAATTCTTTCAGCAATTATTGTTGTCCTTGCGATCATCCATCTAATTATTCCATCTATAATCCTTAAGAAAACAAATAAAATTCTGGCAACCTTTTCTCCCAATTATTCTCTCCACATTAATGATCTTCGATTACATATTTTTCGCGGGGCCTACAGCTTTCACGGAATCACAGGTAAACTTAAAGAAGATGAAAAGAAATTTCTGGAAATTGATACAGTTGATGTTTCTCTCGCGTGGCGGGAAATTTTCAAGGGAAAACTAAAGACGGATATTGAAGCTGATGGCGTACGATTTTTAGTCATTAAAGATATCAAAAAATTAAAGGCGCCTAAAAAAGAAGAAAAAGACACGGCTAAAAGAAAACTCTTTCCTCTAAAAATAGAACGCTTTGATCTTCACGATGGGAGCTTAACTCTTGAAGGTTACGAAGCTCTCGATGAAAAAACACACTTTACCATTAATGACATCAACGGCAGAGCAACCAATCTTGTCCCAGATGATAAGAATAAACTTTCCTACTTCAATTTAACTGCAAAAATTGTAGATCCGGATGCCATTTTAAAAGTGGCCGGTGAATTAAACATGACGGCCGATCCGCTTCAATGGGACTTCGATGCTGAATTGAGAAATTTTCATCTGAACCTGATGAATCCGTATTTCAAAAAGCATATGCCTCTTACCTTTACTAAGGGAACACTGGATCTCTATTCAGAAGCGATTTCCAAAGATGGAAAAATGAAGGGCTATGCAAAACCATTTATAAGAGAACTCGATGTCGTTGCCAATAAAGAACATTTTAAAAATGCCAAACATTTTGGTTTCGAACTCATCTCTGCTTTGGGAAATCTCATTCTTCGCGAGAAAAAAACTAAAAGTGTTGCAACCAAAATGGAATTTACTTTTGATAAAAAGTTTCAGCTCAACACCGGAAAAACTATCAAAAAGGCCATTCAGCACGGTTTTGAGCAACAATTAAGTCCAGGAATTGATGACCAATATAAGCTTGAATAATTCTCTTTAAAAAGGAGAGCTCCATGAGAACAAACATTGCCCTTTTTTTAACAGTCACTGTCTTCTTGTTTTCCTGTTCTTCAAAACCCCCAAAGAAAAATCCTGATCTAGGAAAGAATCCTGAGACCGCGAAAGTCGCTCCTCCCGTCAATACCCCTAGTATGGAAGCAAAACAACTCGCGAATGAACAGGAAACGTCGCTTGTCACTGAATTTGATTTTAAAAAAGGATCTGAAACGCTGACAACAGCTTCGAAGAAAAGACTGGAAGAACTCTCCAAAGAAGCTTTAAAAAAAGGCAAAATAGAAGTCATCAAAGTCATCACTTGGGCCGATCAGGATTATCCTTCGCCTAAAAAGAAATCGCTTCCTTCTGATCAGGTCGCTTTGGCCAATAACCGGAACACTGAAATAAAAAATTACCTGAAAAAAATGTATCCCAATCAGGATGTCAGCGGAAAAATAGAACTCATCAGCATGGCCGAAAGACCGACCTTTTATAATAAATTGATTTCATCAGATGATGCCCGAATTAAGCGCTCGCTGGAAACTTCCGGCATTCCAAATTCGGATAGCCAAAATTCAACTGCTGGAAAAAAATCCCGTTCAATTGTTTTGATTAAATTAAAGCAATAATCCAAGGGGGTCTGTATGTGGAAACTTGAAGTCCCCTGGTACGATCCGGTTATCAGAGGAGCTGTCATTTATCTGTTCATCTTTATTCTTGTACGGATGATGGGTAAAAAACAACTCGCAAAGTTCACACCGTTTGATCTTGTTTTATTAATGATAGTCAGCGAGGCCATTCAAAATGGACTCTCCGGAGAAGATCACAGTATTACCGGTTCAATCATTTCAGTTTCAGTCATTATTGGTCTCAACATGATCATCAATGAAA
>DAIQAU010000030.1:11732-15736 GCA_036781565.1 Bacteriovorax sp.
GGTTCAATCATTTCAGTTTCAGTCATTATTGGTCTCAACATGATCATCAATGAAATACTTGGAAGATTTCCTTCGTTGGAAAAAATTGTCGACGGACAACCTGTCGTCATTGTGTTGAACGGAAAAATTTTCAAGAAGGTCATGAAGCAACAAAAAATTACGGAGTCGGAACTCTTCGAAGCTTTGCGGGAACACGAAGTCATGAATCCGGATGAAGTTAAATGTGCCATCCTGGAAAAAGATGGAAACATCTCTGTCATAAAATATGAACAGTGAAGCTTGCGTTATAAACTTGGGCCAGAGTGGCCAAGTCTTTTGAAAATCGCAAAATAAATATTTCTTTTTGTGAACCAAAATTCCCCAATGGGGCAAAATTGTGAAGAGGTATAAATGAAAAAATTGTCGGCGTTTCTCTTTTCATTATTTTTTATAGCGGGATTATCTTCCTGTGCTCACAAAGAAAAAATTATCGAACCGACACCAGGAACGAATGAGGCCGCCGGAGCGACCCCAAAAGCTGATGGCGCCTATTACACAATCGTCGAGTTTGAAAAAGGAACATCCAGACTCACTGAGAAAAGTAAAAAAGAACTCAAAGAATTTCTCACAAAAACTGAAGAAGAAGGGGCCGAGAGTAAAGAAATCAAAATTCTTACATTCCCGGATGTAGAAAAGGCGAAGAAAAAAGATGCCATTCTGGCCGATAAAAGGGCCATGGCCATCATGAACTATATGAAGAAAAAATTAAAAGCAGAAGAAGATCTTCTGCCTTTCAACATGACAAACAGAACTTCAGTTCTCAATGCCTTTCTCGATTCAGACGATCCGAAAACCAAAAAGGTCTTTGAAAAAACGGGAAAAATTACGGCCGAAGGTGAAGACCTAGCGGCCTTAAAAGAAGATCAGACCAGAAAGGCCTTGATCATTCGCGATTACGAATAAATCGTCTTACCCCTGCATTTTTTGAAGATAAGTTTGAACACTTTCGGATAGAAGATCTACGGCCGCGAGAACTTTAGCTTTGTCCTGGGCCAGTCCGGCGAGCTCTATGGAATTTCCGTGAATGGTTATCAACGGAAAACCAAAAGTTTCTCCACTTCCCTTTAACCGGTGTCCGATCATGACGGCCACTTCGAAATCGTTATTGTGAGCTCCATTTTTGATGGCCTCTATATCGGCAGCTCTTTTTGATAGATAACGAAGTTGATGTTCTTTCGGAAGATCGAGACTCATAGAAACCTCTGCTGACTACTGAATCGTTAATTGCTCGACCGTTTCAAGTTCTTTTAATTTACGATAAAGAGTTTTTCTATCGATCCCCAGCTCTTTTGCTGTTTGCTCTTTAGCGTATCCGTTGCGCTTGAAAATAAACTCGATATATTTTTTGTTCATATCTTCGAGAGTCATAATAGAGTTAACGGAGAAAAGAGCGGGACCAGGCGTTCCCTCTTCCGCTTTTGTCTCACCAAATCCCTGATCCATTCCAGGCAAATCATCCACGTCAACAAATTCTGAATTCGCCAGGACGACGGCCCTTTCAATGGCGTTTTCAAGTTCGCGAACGTTTCCTTTCCAGTTGAGACTTTCAAGTCTTTTAATCGCGCCTTTGGTGAAACCTTTAATGTTGGCATTATTTAAAAGAGCAAATTTTTTCAAAAAATATTCAGAGAGTGGAATAATATCTTCCTTTCTTTCGCGAAGAGGTGGCATGTGAATAGGAATAACGTTCAGACGAAAATACAAGTCCTCGCGGAAATTTCCTTTTTCAACTTCTTTCTTTAAATCTTTATGAGTGGCACAGATCACTCTTGCCGTTATGTCTCGAGTGGTGTTCTCTCCGATTCGTTTGATTTTTCTTTCCTGCAAGACGCGAAGTAGCTTTGCCTGCAATGGAAGAGCAAGATCCCCGATTTCATCCAGGAAAAGAGTTCCTTTGTTCGCCTCTTCAAAAAGACCTGTTTTACTTCCGACTGCTCCGGTAAAAGCGCCCTTGGCATAACCGAACAATTCAGATTCGAGAAGATTCTCAGGAATCGCCGAACAGTTGATCGCCACAAAAGGACCATTTTTTCTGTCTCCGAGTTCATGGACGGCCTTAGCAACAACTTCCTTTCCCGATCCGCTTTCACCGAAAATGATAATATTGGCCTGTGAACTCGAGACGCGTTTAGCGAGCTCCATGGCCTTTTTAAAGCCGGGGCTTTTCCCGATCACGCCTTTTAGTCCAAGGAAGTCCTGATCGGTAATGAGGCTCTTTAAACTGGTATTTTCGTTCTGCACTTGATTCAAGAATAAAGCGCGCTGAACTGAAATGAGAAGTTGAGGAACATGCAATGGTTTTAAGACAAAATCGTAGGCACCGGATTCAATCGCTTCAACGGCAATTTCCAGACTGCCTTCCGCCGTCATAAGAATGATAGGAAGAACTGAATTGAACGTTCTGATTCGTTTGATAAAATCTAAACCAGACATAACCGGAAGTTTTAAATCCGAGATGACTACATCAGCGGCCACCTTTTTGGATTCAATATCAGTAAGGGCCACGCGGGCGTCTTCATACGAGGCGACGTTATAGCCGCGCTGGCGAAAGAAAGAAGAAAGTAACTCTAAAAGATCAATATCGTCGTCAATAATCACAAGTGAAGATGCATTTTTGCTTTTCATGGGACAAATTACCTCGTCATATTATGAGCGTTCACGATCGCCCGTACTTGTGGCATTTTTCCCCAGTTAAGTCAAATTTATTTTGTAATGATCTGTATTTTCGACAGGCCAGCGAAGGTCTAACCCTTGCAATTCAGGTATTAGTACATCAACGAAGCAAGGAGATGTTTTATGATTCGCGCAGCCATTACCTTTTTCGTTCTAGCGCTACTTGCTGTTCTGTTCGGGGCCTATGGGATTGCCGGCATTTCAATGGAAGTCGGAAAAATCCTGTTGATGGTCTTCCTGGCCTTGGCCGTTTTAAGCTTCGTCGGAAGTTTAGTCGGTGGAGGACGCAGACAAATTCATTAGCCGATTTATTTGAACAAAAATAACTTTGAGATGCTCATTGGACAGGATGAGAAAGCATTTCAAAGTTATTTTTTTAAGCATAACTTTTTTTTAAGTTTTTTTATGAGGCCGGCAAGAATTTGCTTTCAGCGTGAAAAGATATTGGGGGAAAAAAGAAGTGCTAAGAAGAAAACCCCGAAAGGTAAATCTTTCGGGGTTTGCTTTTCTTATGAGAGCATTCCAACCAGATAACTATATTCTTCTGCTGTTTCCATCAAGCTGTTATAGCGTCCACTTTTTCCAAAATGACCTTCGCCCATGTTTATTTTCAAAAGGACATCATTTGCACCGATATTAAAGTCTCTAAGCTTTTGTGCCCACTTTGCCGGCTCCCAATAAGTCACGCGCTGGTCGTTCAGGCCCGCAGTAATATACATATTGGGATAAGCACATTCGTGAACGTTGTCGTAAGGTGAATACGATTTCATATAAGTGTAATATTTTTTATCGTGGGGATTCCCCCACTCTTTGTATTCAGTCAGAGTCAGAGGGAGAGAGTCATCAAACATAGTGTTGATGAGATCCACAAAAGGCACGTGTGCGCAGACAACTTTAAAAAGATCCGGGCGCATGTTGACTGTGGCCCCCACCAGCAGACCTCCGGCACTGCCTCCGCGGATCGCAAGATGGTCCGGAGACGTGTATTTCTTTTTGATCAGATGTTCAGCACAGCTGATAAAATCTTTGAATGTATTTTTCTTCTTCAAGTATTTTCCATCTTCATACCACGCTCTTCCCATATCAGAACCGCCGCGAATTCCGGCGAAGGCGTAAACAAAACCTCTGTCCAGAAGGGAGATGAGTGATGATGAAAAAGAATAGCCGATGGTCGATCCGTAAGAGCCATAGCCGTAAAGGACAGTGGGCGCCTTACCATTTTTCTTCACTGTTTTTTTCGAAATAATACAAAGAGGAATTTTTACTTTATCGTGGCCGCTAACAAAAATGTA
>DAIQAU010000030.1:15836-20463 GCA_036781565.1 Bacteriovorax sp.
TCAATGTGAATTTTTTTATCGTGAGCGATAACGAGTTTCCAGTTCTTCTGTTCGCGTTTTTCTTCAGGGCATTTGTAAACTTTAAAGTTCAGCGCTTTTTCGTTGGTAAGAATATAAAATCCGTCACTGCCGTGATCGATTGAGTATTCGATATTTTCTTTGAGCGGTTTAAAGATCTCAGGCATGGCCTCTTTTGAATCAAGCGGAAGAAAGGCCGCATAGGAAGATACTTTTTCTTCAGAAGTGATGATCAGGAATTTTTTAGAAGCCGATGCGTGGATGCCAATGAAAAATTTCTGATCCGGTTCGTGAAAGAGACATGTGTCTTTGGATTGATTTTGTCCCAATTGATGGCGCCAAACTTTATCTCCGCGGATATGTCCATCTAAAGTCGTATAGTAAAGAAGATCAGACGTCGACCACGCAAAATCGCCACTGGTTTTTTTTAAATGAGAGACGACTCTTTTTGTATTCGTTTCCATAACGATGATGTCGCAAATTTCATCGCCTTTTGTATCCATTGAATACGCCATGAATTTTCCGTCATAAGATGGAGAAATCTGCATTGTCTGCAGATATCCGCCCTTCTTAGTGAGCTTGTTGAAATCGATCAGTACTTCAACCTTTGTTCCTTTCTTGCGGCAGAACTGTATATATTGTTTGCCTTTAAGATATCTGCTGAAATAATCCCATTCGCCTCTTCTGACAGGGACACTTTCGTCTTCAGTGGGAATGCGCTCTTTTAATTCATGGAAAATCTTTGTCGCCGTTTTTTTAAAGGGCGCAGTTTTCTTCTGGAAATAAGCATTCTCTTTTTTTAAGTGCTCCAGGACTTTGGGATTTTCTTTTTCTCTCAACCAGAAATAAGGATCGAGCGTCTTGTCATCGTGATAATTGGTATAGTGTTCAATGCGTGCCGCCTGCGGGGCCTCTAAGTTTTTTTTCATTTCTTCCCTCAATAGAAAACAGTGATTGTCTTAGTTTAAGATAATTTAGCTCGTATTCCCAACTTTTTTACTTGGACTTTGTGCCCGGCACCTACAATATTTTCCTTCTTTACTTACGCAAAACTTACGCATATCTTGGATAAATGACAACTGCAAATGATTCAGAAATTTTCGGCCACACGGGCCTTGCTCCTGAAGAAGAGAATCGTCTTTTAGGTCACAAAATTTATACCGGTTTTCCCAACCAGGCCTGCGACCATACTCTCCCTGTTTTGGATTTTAATAAATACCTCGCTCCTAATAGAAGTGCGACGTTTACCATTCGGGTTTCAGGAGATTCCATGAAAGAGGCCAATCTCTCTGATGGAGATCTCGTTGTTGTTGATCGCTCAAAAAAACCGGCCAACGGCTCAATCATCGTCGCCGTCGTTAATTCTGATTTCATGATAAAAATTTTTCACCGCAGAGGTAATCGTGTCTATTTGCTTCCGAGAAATTTTACTCCGGGGCGCGCGGGAGATTTCAGAAAACCAATTGAAGTGCATCCCGATGATGATTTTCAAGTATGGGGGGTTGTGAATTTTATCATTCACAACGCGAAAGTTTATGATCGCTCTGGTTGATTGCGACTCTTTCTTTGTTTCGTGCGAACGCGTTTTTGATCCGAAGCTGAAGACTAAACCCGTCGTCGTTCTCTCCAATAATGATGGCTGTATCGTCAGCCGCTCCAAAGAAGCAAAAGCTCTCGGACTCAAAATGAGTGCGCCTTATTTTGAAATCAAGGATGAATTTGAAAAGAGAGGCGGTGTCGCTTTTTCTTCAAATTTTACCCTGTATGCGGATATGTCTTCGCGGGTAATGGAAATTCTGGCCGAGTTCACGCTCGAGATTGAAATTTATTCTATCGACGAGGCCTTCCTCGATCTCACCGATTTTCCGGAAGAAAAACTGGAAGAACTTTGCATTCACTATCGCAGGCGCATCCTCAAAGAAGTGGGCATTCCCGTTTCCATCGGCGTCGACAAGACTAAGGTTCTGGCGAAAATTGCTACGAGTTTTGCAAAAAAAAGCAGAAGCGGCGTTTTCATTGTTAAAGGCGATGACCACAGAAGAAAAATTCTGGAAACATATCCCGTGGAAGACATCTGGGGCATCGGCCACGCCTCGGCCCTGAAACTCAATCTGCTCAGAATAAAAACGGCAGCACAGTTTGCAGCAGCGGCCGATACCACTATTCAAAAAACGCTGACGATTGTAGGTCTTCGTATTCAGCATGAACTCAGAGGTATCCGTTGTCTCGATATCAATGAGCAAAGAGAAAAAAGAAAACAAATTGTTGTTTCGAGAACTCTCGATCATGATGTCTGGGGTAAAGATGAGCTCGCCAAGCACCTGGCCGATCACGTGTTCAGAGCGAGCGAAAAACTGCGCGATGACGGACTCATCTGCTATCACCTTTCTTTGTATATCATCACCAATCGTTTTAAAGAAATTCCTCAGTACTACGGCAGTGGCCAGGGCGCCTTTAATCAGGGGGAAGAGGCCCCGCACGTCATGATTAAGAAGGCCCTTCAAATCCTGGACGAAATTTACCGCGACGGATACGGCTATAAAAAATGCGGAGTTCTTCTCTCCGATTTGCGCCCTAAAGGAGAGCGCCAGCTTTCACTCATTGAAAATGACTTCCTGGAGACGGAAAAAGTGACCCAGGTGATCGATGCTATCAATAAGAAATTCGGCCCTCATTCCATCAAAGTCTTAAGTTGCAACCAAAAAAGAAAGAATGCTCTTCAGACCCGTCTTTCGCCCAATTACACAACTTCCTGGGATGAGCTTCTGTTAATAAAGGTTTAACGATTTTCCTCTTAAATTCCGTTTCAAGAACACCAAAATCCCTTGTGAAAACGTCTAGATTGGACTATTAGAGTGAACGAATTTTACTACTTATCAGGGGCTTTCAATGTCTAAATATCTTTCAATCATGGTGCTCGCCTTATTGTTCGTTGTGAACACAGTAGAGGCAGGTTTTTACCGCGGCCAATACAGACTTGGTCTTTTTAAAGACACAGCTTTCGATGCAACAAAAATTACACACGTCATTGTTGTAGGATCTGCAGTTAAAGAAGATTCAAATCAATTTTTCCAATCCGGAATGTCGCGCGCACAAAGATACAAAGAACTCTACCCGTCTCATCAGATCGTTTTTCTTTCAAGCCCTGAAGTCAGAGGCGCTGATGATGATGAAGTTTTTAATCAATTTGGAATCTTTGTTGTTAAAGTTGTAAAAGATAATTTCACTGGCGATAAACTAATCAGTGAACTTTCACAATTCGACAAAATTGCGAGTCTTGATTTCTACGGTCACTCTTCTCCATGGGCATTGAAACTTGGAAAAACGGATTCTGCTTTCGATCCGATGGCCTATGAAAACTCCATTAAAAAATTAAAATCAAAATTTCTTCCTGGCGCCTACATTACTCTCAGTGCTTGCAGTACAGGATTTATCATCGCTCCTGCTCTTTCACGCCTACTGGAGCTTCCGGTGGCCGGATCTTTAACTAGTTCTTTATTTGAAAGAATTGAATCAGATTCAAAATGGTACAAAGAAGACGACTGGACACGCGAAAACTATATTGATCGCAATGACGTAACTTACACAGAACCCTTTAACTGCATCGACGGCTACTGCTGGAGAATGAAGCCATCACGTTACAGCTACTCTTCATATTGGGGAGTTTTTGACAGCGGCCTTTCGTTTTATAAATTTTTCTGTGATTTCGATAACAGCGACAAACGCTGCGAAAAGGCCATGGCGAAATCACTCATCGCTTTCCCGTCTGTGAAACCACTGACAGAAAATTCAACTGAGCAGGAATTCAAGGACGTTGCTTTTGATTGGCTTTGTTCAACTGCAAAAGACAAAAACTATTATAAAAACTGCGTGAATGGAATTACATCTGCGGTTGCCCGCGGTGATCTCGTATTTAAATCTCATCCTGGAAATGAACTTGTTTGTGATTTTAAAGGATGTGAAGCAAAGATTACGTGCAAAGGGAAAATCTTCGGCAATGGCCCTAAAGGAGGCACTTGTAAAATTGATTTCACTCCGAATGAAGCACCAATCAACGCTGCAAGAGAATTTACAAGCCTGATGAATGGATTCAAACTTTTGAATTCAAAATAAAAAGCGGTTTCATTTTTTTTCCGACCGCTATCATTCTTCTTTCTACGAGCTCGTACTCCCGAATCATCCCCGGAGTTTCGAGAAAAGTGACGAGCTCGATTTCATCAGTATGAGGACAGAGAACCAGACGCTTTGCTTTTAACTTCTCTTCATCCTGCAATCCTTTCAGAATGTTTTTCATTGTGAATCCACCCACTCCCGCTATCAGACAATTGCCTTTCACTTCGCGATCTATATTCTGTCCCGCTGTCGAATAGAAGAAATAAGGAACCATCCTGTATTCAGGACCGAGATTATAAACCTGTTCTTCCAGATTTTTCATGACATGAGGTAACTGATCAACAAGATGAATTTCAGTAAAATTTCCGGTCTTAGCTGCCCCGATACCGGCATGACCGTGATCACAGCAAATATCCCAGAAAGGCATTCCGGGAAGTGCAAGAGAAATAAATAAATCCATTCTCCTGGAAATTTTTATCGAACTTTTAATCATAGG
>DAIQAU010000031.1:0-4776 GCA_036781565.1 Bacteriovorax sp.
AGTTGTCTGAAGGAAAAGCATTTGCGACTGAAGGAAGAGAGGAAGTTTTAAAAGGAAAGGAGAAGACTCATAAAGTCTTCCCCCTTGTTAAGTATTTTGCGAATTAGATTTTTGTAGATTCAGAGAAAAAGTTAAGTGGCTGACGAACATCAACAAGACCGCCACCTTTTGGTTTTGGGAATTCGATCATCTTCAGAATATTGGCCATGCAGCCGATCCCTCTGTCAGAGAATCTTGTCTGGGCAGATTTAATAGTCACTTTAGAAACTTTCCCGTCACCCTCGATACGGAAGTTCAAATCAACAATCCCTTTAACTTTTTCAGATTGCTCCTGAAGTTCCTGTTGGTAACAGAATTTAAACTGTCCAAGGTATTCTCCAAGAATTTTTCTTAACACTTCCGGGTCAATAGAACCCATGACGACAGTGTCAGGCTGAACGAAAGCGGTATCGATTCCTTTTTTGTTAGCAAGGCCTTTCGTCGTAGTCGATCTGTCGTAATTACCGACAGCATCTTTACCGCCTAGACCTGAACCATCGCCGATCCCCGCAGGAGCTCTATAATCTCCTGTAAGGTTATTTCCTTTGTTGGCGATACCTGTTCCGCCTGTTAAGCCGCGAGAGCCTTCAGTGCCGTTTCCAGCGGCCAGAGACATCGTCGAGCTATTCCCCATAAGGGCCTTGAGTCCTTTACCTTTAAACTCGTAGCCCTTTGTGGCAGAATCCCCCAAAGAATTCCCACCGCCGTTAGGAGTAGATAACGGCCCGGCCTTGGGTGAACCAGCTTTTGATTTCTGAACTTTTTGAGTTTTAGTCTGATTCGGATCTCCGGTCGGACCTTGTTGTGTTGTTGTCACAACTTTTGCGCCTGACTCGAGATTCGTCTGTATTTTATCCATCACTTCTTTAGTTATCGCTTTTTGTTTTCTATACGATTCCGGTGGAGTGATAAATTTCATTTTAATTGCACTCAGTTTTTCCTTCGGAACAACCTTCATGGCCTCACTTGGAAACTTAAGAGCAAAGAGAACAGCGTGCATAAGAAAACTTCCGATCACTGCATTTCTGAAGAAACGCTTGCTCGACTCATCCTTGTGGAAGCTTCTTCTTGGCAACGCTAATTTTGCTGTTGTTGTCGTCATAGGCTACCCTAAAATTATTGTCTCGATTTTCCTTCTTCAGCAGCGATAGAGAAGTTTTTTGCTCCCGCTACCTTTGCCATATCCATGATCTCGATGGCCTTACCCAGGTTGGCCGATGTATCGCCCTCAAGGATGACAGAGTCTGTTTTTAATTCAGACAACTGGCTGGCAATGCTTCTCTTCACGTCTTCTGGTTTTACTTTTTTTCCGTGAACGGCAACCTGGCCGTCTTTAGAAAGTGAGATGACGAGAATTTCAGCTTCTTTCTTTTCATTCGTCAGGGTTGTCTTTGGAAGCTCGATATCCATACCGGACTCAAGAGCTGCCGTTGAAGAAACCATGAAGATAATCAGAAGCACGAGCATGATATCGATAAGCGGAGTCATGTTGATTTCTGCGACGATTGTATCGTCCTCATCACCGCCGTCTTGTTTTACACTCATTGACATATAGGTATCCTCTCAATTCAGTTTTTTTAATCAGGTCAATTATTTCTTCATTGAGTTGAACTGGTCGGCCATATCGCCAAGACTGTTCTTGAACTCGCGGGCAATTTCTGCAATCTGAGTCTGAAGGTAGTTGTAAAGAATAACGGCAAAGACCGCCACGATAATACCACCAGCAGTTGCAATCAACGATTCAGAAATCGTACCGGCAACGACCGCGAACCCTGCTTTACCAGCTGATCCGATCGCTTTAAATGACCCCATGATCCCCCAAACAGTACCGAAGAGACCTACGAATGGAGCAGAAGAACCGATCGTACCAAGAATCCATAAATTCTTTTTCAGGTCTGCATTTGTTTCAGATAATCTTCTGTGAAGTCTTTGATCGTATTCGTCTTTCCCAAGAGCTTCATCAAAGACAGCATAGTGGGCCTTGGCGATAACGTCAGGGCAGGTTTTATAGAGAACTTCCATCTCATGAAGTTTCTGCTGAACGATAATTCGGCTTGCTTCTTCATGGAATTTTTTTGCATCTTTTTTAAATTTGCTCAGGTAAAGAATTTTTTGAATGCCTACAACCCAGATGGCGATTGAAAACACCAACAATGGGTACATGATAAATCCGCCTTCCTTAAATACTTCGATAAAATTCATAACTACTCCTCTTCCAGACAAAGTTCGGCCGTGGCGACTTTTTGAGTTCGCTTTGGTCCGTCAAATGGTGATGTTAAATGACTACTTCTTCGCTTCTTTTGACTGCTCTTTTAACTTCTGATTAATTTCTTCGAGCAATATTTTATTTCTTTTGTCGTATTCGTTTGCATAAAGTCTTTTCCCGATAATTTCTTTTGCTTCCATCAGACGATTTTTCTTCATCAGGTTGTAAGCATAGAGTCCGACGATGTCAGGACGATTCAGATAATCTTTTTTGATTCTGTTAATCGCTTTATAGGAATTGTCCATTTCATTTTTTCTGTAATAGACAAGAGAAAGCGAGTAGAGCAGATCAATATCATCAGGGTTTTTTGTTTCAAGTTTTTTTAAAATTGTCAGCGCTTTTTCATTTTCATTAAATTCGATATAAAGCTGAGCAATGTTGAACTCCGGAGTAAAGAAGCCAGGAACAGTCGTTCTTGCTTTGTTGAACGCATCGTAAGCTTCGTTATAGCGTCTGAAGTTCAAATGAATGAGACCGATATTGTTTGAAAGAGTTGCTTCAGCAATTGCCTTAGATTCGGCCTTTGTCATTGGCAGCGCTTCTACTCCAAGATCATAGAAAAACATTGCCTTCTGGAAATCCTTGTTGAGCGAATAACAAGTGCCCAAAGCATTCCAGTAAAAAGCGTTTGTTTTGTTCTTGTGCATTTCCTGCTCAAGAATCCCCATTCCTTTCGTAAATTTTTTCTGATGGCAGGCAAGAAGAGCTTTCGAAATGAAATCTTTTTCTTGTCCGTCCATCGATTCAAGTCTGTTTGTGTTATATCTCATCAGCGATTCTTCTTTCAAAAGGTCGACGTCTGATGTTTCAATTTTCTTTTCAAAAGTCTGAGTAGAGCAACCTACCAGTAAAGTTGAAAGAAATAAGATTTGTGATTTCATTTTTTTCATTTACTTTCTCTCTTATTTCCTTTGACCTTTGCTCAAGTCAAGCGTGTTTGTAAAGAGAAGTGCAGAGTGGAAATTTAAAGAATCTTGTAAGTTTTTTTCTGCTACTTTTTCTTCACTCATCGCTTTGATGTTTTCGAATTTATCATGTTTTTGAACTTCGAAAAAATAATTATTTTTCTCCAAATAAGCCGTTTTTTCGCGATCAACTTGTAAGCCTTTAGCAAGCAGTGACTCAGTAATTTGGCGCATGCCCCCTCTGAAGCCCTCTAAGTACTTGTTATCTACCCCCTGTGGAGTGAAGCCATTTATAGCGTCTACAAGGGCAAAATAAGGGAGTGCAAGCACTTCGCGGATAAGAATGATCTCTTCCGGTAAAGAATCTTTTGAGAGACGTACGGCCTCTTTATTCAGTTCCTGAATGATACTGAAATACTGCTCGATTTCAGAGTTGTACTTGTCCTCATCAAACTTAGGAAGTGAGGTAAAAGTAAATTTTTGATTCAGGATTTTTTCTCTGAACTCCATAACGTGGTCATATTGGTCAAACAGATTGTTCAGGTTCATTGCTGGTGTTTTTTCATTCATTGCAATGATCGTTTTTTTCATCGATTCTTTGTCTTTTGAAGGCGCTTGCCAGAATTTAAATCTCATGTAACGGCCAACCAGGCGGGCCAGTTTGTCATTGTCTGTATGAGCTTCAAAATACGCTGTGACTTCTTTCAGCTTGTCTGAAAGAATCAACTGTTCCATGTTGTCCAGCTGGTTTTTTTCAAGAAATCTTTTTTCCAGCTTGCATTCTTTGTACGAATCTTCAAGCGAAAGAAGTTTCTTTGCTTCAGTCTGCTCAATGGCGTTGTTCTGAAGAACCAGTTCATAAAAGCCGTCTTTTTCTTTGAACGCCTGATCGCAAAATCTTTTGCTGATGTTCGCTGCAAGTTCTGTCGAAACTTCAAAGTTCTGAAGAAGTCTGTATCCTTTGGCCAGGACGAGCAAGCTTGGAGTGACTTTGATCAGATCTTTGTTGTCATAGATATCGAGAGATTTCTTAAGCCATTTGTATGAATCTTTGGCCTTGTTCTGATCCTGGTGAAGAGTCGCAATCGCATAAGCTGCTTCCGCTTTAATTCGGTTCGGATACTGCTTGCTTTCGTAAATGGATTCGTATCCATTCATCGCTTCCTTCATTTTGCCTTGTTTTTCCAATGCCTGATACTTATCAAACAACAAACCGCCAAGGATCGCGATAGAGTTTTCGATATAGTCTTTGGAATAATTTAAATAACCTTTTTCAATTCTTCTTACCCAAAATGCAAGCTTGTCTGTGTTCTTTTCCTTGATGTAGGTATCGAGGATCTGAGTCAGCATTTCACGGTGAATTTTCTCATCTTCAGGATAATGTTTCTTGTACACAAGAAGAATGTTGACGGCTTTTTTCGTAGCGTGTTGTTCAAAATATTTACTGAAAAGTTTTTGGTAAATGACCTGTGATTTTTCAGATTTTGGATAAAAAATGACATAGTTCTTGAAAGCAAAAACTGTATACTCATCTTCTTTTTTCTTTTCAAGTTTTGCGAGTTCAAT
>DAIQAU010000031.1:4876-8836 GCA_036781565.1 Bacteriovorax sp.
TCTTTGTCCAGTTTGTTTTTCTTTGAAAGATCGAGAATGTTGTTGGCGGTTTCAAAGTAAAGATCATCTTTTTTACTTTCGCGGTAAATATCCAGCTGGGCCAGGCGAACTTTCATTTCGTCATTGGCGTTTTTGCGGTTTTTTGTGTCTTTTAAAGCGGCCCTTAAAACATCCTCTGTGATGGAGAAATTGTTTTTGTTCATAGAAGAGCTGGCCAGCATCAACAGCCAGGGAGAGGAAGGGGTAGTATTTCTCTCATAGAATTCGATCCCTTCTCTGGTGGCATCTGCCTGAACAAAGAATATACCTATGGCCTGGTTAATCTGTTCTCTCATTGAAACATATTTTTTATTTTTTGTTGTTTCAAATGAATCTTTGATTAGTTCAAGAGCTTTTTTGAAATTTCTTTCTTTCAGGTGACACCAGGAAGCGTTGTAAAGGTGCTTACCGTACCATTCGTGATCCTGGTTTTTCAAAACGTCGTTATAGTAAGAAATGGCCTCGTTGTATTTTTTGTTGTTGTAATAGTATTCGGCCAGCGCTGTTTTAGCGTTGTACATTGTTTTATTGTTTTCTTTGCTTGTCTTAATCGCCATCTTTAAAAACTTCTCAGTGTCTTCAGCAGAGCCGAAGTCGCGTGAGTTGATGGCCATCGCGTAATAAATTTCACTGATGCGCTCATAATTAGGGTATTGAGGAATCAATGAAAGAGCATATTTTTGTGCTGTCTGGTACTGCTCGCGTGAATTTTTAAAATAGGAATCCTTTCCTTTTGAGGCCACATCTTTAGGATCGGCCTTTAAAAGATTCTGGGTTTCTTTTTCACGGATGAGTTTGATTTTCTCAGAATAGAGTTCAAAAAGGCGGTGTTTGAGGTCCGCCCCTGAGTACTTGTTATTTTTGATGGTTTGAATCTCACGATTAATGAGATTCATCAGTTTGCTCCATCTCTCTTGATTTTCTTTTTGTATTGCTGCAGGATCTTTTTCTTCAGCGTGGATTTGAGCTGTGAGTGCTAAACAGCCTGTGAGTATGAACGTTTTGAGCATCTTATTCATTAGAGTCCTACCTTAAATTTTCTATTTCTCTCTTGTTTTCAAAATCAAAATTTGTTTTTTCAAGTAAAGAGCGCTTAAAAACTTTTCTTTCGCGTTCGTTTACAGTCAAATCTCCGGGGGCGATAATCTGTCCTTTAATTTCCATGCTCCCCAGGTCGATGACTTCGTATTCTTTATATTTATAAACTTTGGGCTTGGCCCCGGTATCTTCAGCAGCAAATGCATTCATAGTAATCAGAGCAATTATGAGGATGATTATTTTCATGGCTTTATTCCTATTTACTTTCCTGATCTTTACATTGAGAATTCAACCCAAACGAATAGTCACCAAGTTCATCCGCCCAGAAAGAACCGTTGAAATCAAAAAACATCTGATTTTTCTTACGGGTTACGTTCTGTTCTGAACCTCTGTTTCGGTCAGAAACATCTTTTGACTTAGCATTGTACAATTCATCTCTTTTCTTAGAGAGAAGCTCAAGTTTCAGGTTGAACATTGAGTAGCTATGTTTGTGAATTTCGTTAATGAAGGTAAAGATTTCTTTTTTAATATAGTAGTTGATCTTTGCGCTTATAAACGAAATCGTTGAATCAAGGTTTCCTTCCAGCTGAGCAGTAAAATCATTTTTATTTTTGAGTCGTTTTAAAAGAGCAAGCTCTTCCTTGGCAGCTTTCAAGCTTGCAAGGTCAAGGTTGAACTTTACCTGCTTTCTCGTTTGAGTAATGAGATTGCGGATAAACGGATTTAAATTTTCTCTTGTTTTCGGATCGGCATAATAGAGATCCAGAAAGTATGTATCCGATTTTTTATTCTGGCCCAGAATATCTTTTAGAGCATCGGCCTTTGGCTGATAAAATTCGTAGAAGTGATCAACAACTTTGAGAGCATCATCCCAAAGACAAAGGTTGTAGTAAGAGAGGGCCATTAAAACTTCTGCTTCAGGAAAGAAATAACTTTCGAGAAGAGGAGCTTTGTAGGTAACAGTTAAACCAAGTGATCTGTTGTAATCTTTCAGGTAGTAATGGGCCCAGGCCTTGTCCATCAAAATGTAAGGCCATTTGTATGAACGTTTATCAATTTGTTCATATGTTTCAAGGGCCTCTTCGTATTTATGTTCTTCGATTTTTACACGCGCAGTTCTGATGACGCACGTTTCTTTAAGATAAGTATAATATCGTTTGTTAATTTCTTTTGAGAATGTGCTTTCCTGTTGCTCAGCTTTCTTAGCACATTGTTCATAAAAATTCATGGCCTCAACGTTTTTGCGCTGAAGGTTTTTAATCGTACCTTTGATCAGGTTCGCCTCAATAGCGAATTTGTGTGTCTCTGGAATTCTTGAAAGAACAGTATAGGCCTTTTCGTATTGTTCTTTATCAAAGAGTCTTTTTCCCAGAATCAAAGAAATAGACGGAATGGCAAAGCTCTCCAGTCTTTTCTCATCCAGGTTAAGAACGGCCATTGTCCCTGTCTTTACCACAAGCGTTTCAATGTCCGCTTCCAGTTCAGCATCAATGTCGTTATTTTCTTCCAGGTACTGGTTAATGTACGGAATGGCAGAAAAGTAAAATTGTCCATCTATCAATTCATGAGCAATTTTTTTATTTTTCAAATGAGTTTTATCTTTTTGATAAATCTCAAAGGCGGCCTTTGCTGTCGCATGGGCTTCTGGACTCATTGCCAGTGCGGCCATTAAACATGTCATCAATAAGTACTTCATACAACCTCAACCAAATGTTTAAAATGAGAAACCGATAGTAAGAACAGAATCAAGATTGTTTCTGATTTTGTCTTTTTGCTGGCCATTGATGACCGGGCCAGGTGCTTTATAGTTGTTCATGATCAGACCGAGATTGATGTGAACATTTTTGCTGGCGTGAACTGACAATTCTGTTTTACCAATGACTGATGTGTAGGATTCGCTGCTGAATCGATCTGCTGTAACTGTATTGGCAACGGTTGCAGCGTTACTTTCAGTATTTAATTTTCCCAGACCTAATCCGAATGACCAGTCAAAGTAGAAAATTTTGTTAAAAGTATTTACCTTACCGTAGAAAGGTGACCACTTTGCCAAAACTCCGTAGTTGCTCTTTGTTTTTCTGATGAAAGGAATGGCCCCTCTGAGTCTCACTAAATTTTCAAGGGCTTCATTATCTTTATTGCTGTAGCTCGTATAAAGACCTTCAATGGCCCATTCTTCCGTCAGATAAAAACCTGCATTTCCGTGGACCATGGATGTGTCCACGAAATTTGAAGAGAGCCCAAGGCCCATACCAATGTTGGCATAGACCGTGTGCTCTTTTTTGTGAATTTTATTCTGGAGAACGTAAACTTTCTTATCTGGATCAAGCCATAAAAAGTCATAGAGATCTTTTTCAGCGGCCATAACCCTGGGTGTCCCCAGGGTCATAGTCGAAAGTATCATTGATTGTAAAAAAAGTGATTTGAGATTCAACTTCATTAGATAGCTCCTAATACTGTCGCTTGAACTTTATAGCGAACTTCAATTTTTGCACCTTCAGCTGGAACAGAGTCAGCGTTGAATTTTAGAGAGTGAGTTGCAACATCAAACGTAAACCCATTCATTTTCTCAACGTTGTTGACGAAAACCTGGATTTTGTCCTGGTAAGGAGACTGCGCAAGAGCAAAACGATCCATCAGGTTAACAATACTTCCACCCATATTTTGAAGAGCTGAAGCAAAGTCCCCGTTGATGTCAGCAACAGTACCACCTGTTGATTTAGTAACTGACATATAACGGTTACCAACAGATTCCCATTGAGCATTGGCAGGAACTTTTGTTGTAACGATTGAATACGCTTTAACCATTCCGGCATTCTTTTTAACGGCCTGTAATTTAGCCAGGTATTCAGCTACTTTTTTATCAGACTGGTCTTCTTCGTCAGA
>DAIQAU010000031.1:8936-13118 GCA_036781565.1 Bacteriovorax sp.
GTTGTAATCGCCATTTTGAAATCGATTTTTTTCGCAAGGAACTGATCAATAAATGAATTGAAGTTCTTTGCCAGGTTTTCCTGGTTATCCGCCATTGAACCCGAGTCATCAATAACCCAAAGAACGTCGACGTCACCATCGCGTGTAGAATCTTGTGTGAACACTTCCGAGCGATCGACTAAATTCACACAGGCCTGAACATTACAAGCTTGGCTAGCTCCCTGAAGAGCAGAACATTGGTAACCGCCGCCGCTGGCCGGAACAGAGATGTTGTAAACTTGAGATCCGCCGCCGCAAGCAACTGAGCAAGATCCCCATGAGCCAACACAATCCACTTTCGGAGTTGATACAACGACAGGGTCAGTAACAACCGGAGGATTTGTCACCACTGGGTCAGTGACAACCGGAGGATTCGTCACAACCGGATCAGTAATAATTGGATCAGTAATAACAGGTGGAGGTGTGATGACAACAACAGGTGGAGGAGTTGTTGTTGTTCCGCCATTTGATCCGCCAGATGTTGATCCGCCATCTGTTGAACCAACTGAACCGCCATCTGAACCACCTGACGAGCCGCCGGCCGCAGGATCGGAAACTGTTCCGCCTGAAGGGTCGTTTGCTGGTGGTAGACCGATGTCTGATCCAGGGTTTGATCCAGTTTGAACACTTGGATCGATTAGAGCTGCCTTGTCATAGAATTCGCTTTGCTTACAGGCAGAGAACGCAAGCAAAACTAAAGCGAGCAATAGCGATTGCTTACTTTTTCCGAGAGTCAATAACATGGAAATCCCCATCTACGAAAAAGCAAACTTAATGCTTTATCGATATTTCCGATCTTGGTTGTGAACAAACGTGCAGCTTCTACCAACGGGCAACCACAAAATCAGAAGTAAAAGATCTTTGGTAATATCTATGCGAACTATATATAGATAATTACTGTTCATTGGGTCTTGCTTGATTATAGCGATTACAAAATGGAATCACAGAGGCTAAAGCTTTTTGGAAAAATATCCGACAAGAATGCTATCTAAATTCATGACTTGCGAGACTTTTTTTTAGAAAAACTCGTGTTAAAATGTTTGTATAGAAAACACCGGAAAGTGCCCACTGTTATTGCCAGGGTCTTTTTTGAGGGGAAAAGTATGTGTCTTATTTGTGTTGAATACAACAAGAAGAGAATGACCAGAGAAGAGATGAAAAAAGCTTTACCCGAAATGGTGATGTTTGCTAAAAATGAAGAGGAGCGCTCTCACTACAAAAAACTTCAAAGCTTGAATGATCCGGCCGAGCTGGATTTAGAAGCTAAAAAACACGCAGATCTTTATTTGGAAAATGACAACAAAACATCTCTTAAAACTCGCAGATATTAATTTCACCAATCGACTGTACAAAAGTTGCCCGCATCTTTTTGTAAAAGTTAAAAGTACACCGATTTCCCATCCAGTACTTCTTCATACCAATACAGATCTTCTGGAGCGTCTGGAAATTGATCCTTACGAAATGGAGAAAGCTTCTTTTGTCCGTTTCATCAACGGCGATCTGGAGTTTGACGGTTTAATTTTTGGATCATCTTTTTATTCCGGTCATCAATTCGGCGTCTATGTTCCAAGACTCGGTGATGGGCGGGCCATCATGCTTGCAGAAATGGAAACTTCTTACGGAGAGCATTTTGAGTTGCAGTTAAAGGGAGCAGGGCTTACGCCTTTTTCCCGAATGGGCGACGGACGTGCGGTCGTGCGTTCAAGCATCAGAGAATACCTGGCGAGTTCACATTTAAAGGCCTTGGGCATACCCACAACAGAAGCGCTTGCGATTATTCACGGCCAGGATGATGTTTATCGTGAATCTGTGGAAAAGTCGGCCGTTGTCATGAGAGTGGCGGAAAGTTTTATCCGCTTCGGCCACTTTGAATATTACTCTCACACTGGTCAAACGGCAGAGCTTTCAAAGCTTGTTCATTTTGTGATCGACACTTATTTCAAACAATTTTCAGGACACGAAAATCAGAATGTTCTTTTTTATCAGGAAGTCGTGAAGAGAACGGCGATGTTATTTGCCAGATGGCAAGCAGTGGGGTTCTGCCACGGAGTTTTGAACACGGACAACATGTCTGTTCTTGGGCTGACCATTGATTATGGTCCATACGGCTTTATTGATTCGTTTGATCTCGATTACATTTGCAATCATTCGGATCATGAAGGACGGTACAGCTACGGCAATCAACCTTCCATTGGAATGTGGAATCTCGAAGCTCTCGGCAGAGCTCTGGCACCTTTGTTAAAAGAAGAGGATTTAAAAAGAACACTCGATTCTTATCCGCAACTTTTTCATTTTGAATACCGAAGGCTCATGAAGGAAAAATTGGGACTCCTTCAAACTCAGGAAAGCGACGAAGAACTCATGCGTGACGTTTTAAAAATGTTGTCGCTCACTCGGATTGATTACACTCAATTCTTCCGGGCCCTCTCCCATTATCAGACAACAAAGCAGCTTCCGTTTGTAATGAGCGATGAGCTGAAAAGCTTCATGAACAAATATGACGAGCGTTTGTCACGAGAGTCAAGTACGAGCGAAGAGCGCAAGGAAAACATGCTTCAGTGTAATCCGAAGTTTGTTTTAAGAAATTGGCTTGCTCAGGTGGCCATCGATAATTATGAAAAAGACCCGGGCATTCTGAATAAACTTTTTGAAGTTCTTTCTACACCTTTTGATGAGCATGAAGAGAAAAACGAGTGGGCCTTGCCAGCTCCAGTTCAATATAAAAACCTATGCGTAAGCTGCAGCAGTTGATAAAATAAAATTAAAAAGAGGAGAGAGTATGAACACACATCACAATGAAAAAGTTCTCGTCTTCGGCTACTCAGATAGTGCTGATCGCTATTCCAACATGGCCTTTAATCTGCTGAAACAGTTTGATCATAAGCCTGTCGCGTTTAATCCGCGCAATGATGATCCCTCAAAACTAGAAAATGAATTCGATACAGTCACTCTCTATGTCAACCCGACAGTTCATCAAAAATTTGAACCAGTTTTAGATAAACTGAAGTTTAAAAGAATTATTTTTAATCCCGGAACAGAGGACGACAAGCTGATCCAAAAATACCGGGACAAAGGCATTGATGTCGAAATCGGCTGCACACTGGTTATGCTGAGAACAGATCAATATTAAAAGGGTGCAAATGGCGGCGTCATTGGATTTTTTAACTGGTAAGACAACTGATCAGCTCGTGCCTTTCATGGACCATTTTTTGGTTCACCGTGAAATGCATGCCAATATCACAAACATGTTTGAAGCCGCGAGAGCAGACGGTCTGAGACTCTCTCTCACAAGTTCATTTCGTTCCTTTGAGTTGCAGCAAAAAATCTGGAACGAGAAAGTTATGGGCCAAAGACCGGTTCTTGATTCGGATTCAGTTCCTGTAGACATTGCGACAGTGACTCCCGAAGAACTTCTCTTTCTCATTATGCGCTGGTCGGCCATCCCCGGAGGATCACGTCACCATTGGGGGACCGATTTCGACGTCTACGATCTTGCATCAAAACCAGCAGATTACAAAGTTCAGCTCATTCCCGCTGAATATGAACCAGGCGGATATTTTCATACGGCCGCTCTCTGGCTGGAAGAGCATATGGAAGATTACGGTTTCTTCAGACCCTATGCCCATGACCGAGGGGGCATCGCCCCTGAGCCCTGGCACATCAGCTATCGACCTCTGAGTGAAAAGTTTCTGCAAAGTTTCAGCAAAGAAGCTTTCTTTACTCATCTCGCGCAAAGCTCTTTTTTATTGATTGATGAAGCGAGAGCAAATCAAGATGAATTGTACGAGCGTTTCATTTGCATTGATTAGTATTTCTCTAACCCGACTCTATTGATCGGCTTTGATTATTGTTGAACAATCACGGCAAAAGTTTTTTAATTGTAAAGATTAGTTTCAATTCACAGGAAAGAGTTATGAATACCAAGGTCCTTTTACTATCTTTTATTCTCCTGACTTCGCTGAATGCAGAAGCAGCAACGAAGAAGAAATCTCATGCTAAAAAAATGACTCACGACCGCGCGTCTGAATTGCCGGTGCGAAAAGAGATGAGCAATATCTCCCGTCACATCCGCGATCTTGGACTCTACATTGCGTCTGAGCAGGAGTTTGTAAAAGAAAAGAACAAAGCGGTTATTCAAAAAAA
>DAIQAU010000031.1:13218-16974 GCA_036781565.1 Bacteriovorax sp.
TTGCGTCTGAGCAGGAGTTTGTAAAAGAAAAGAACAAAGCGGTTATTCAAAAAAACCTGGAAGAGCTTACGGCACTTTTTAAAAATGTGAAAACACACCCGTTGATGGAAACTCAAGGCCTTTCTATAAACCAGGCCGTGATGACAGAACAACTTGAGCAGACAACTGCGCTTTTTAAAAATGACAAGAAACCGCTGGCCCGCGCGAAATTCAACGCTGCTTTAAATCTTTGTGTTTCCTGTCATACTCAATCTCCTGGAGCTCAAAGACAGGAATTCAAACTTTTTGCCGACAAAGATATCAGTAAAATGAAGATCAACGATTTTGAGCGCGCCGAACTTCTTTATGTGACCCGCGATTTTGAAACGGCGATCAATCTTTACGATAAGTTTATCAAAGCTTCAAAAAAGACTGACGATGATGAAAATATTCTACGCGCTCTCGAGCGCCAGTTGATTTACTTTGTGAAAGTGAAGAAAAGCTTCCCGATGGCCAGAGAACGTTTTGAATCCTATTTGAAACTCGGGAATTTCAATCCTACAGTCACTCAGGAAGTTTCTGACTGGGTTAAAGTTCTTTCTGGAAAAAGTCTTTGGGAAAACTTTGATGCTCAGACAGTGAAAGAAGAAGACATGGAGAAATTCATGAAAACGTTCATTGCTGACGATGAAGAAGGACCGATTTTTTCGGCGACTAATTCAAGCGAAGTTTATGATCTCAATCTTTCTTCGATTCTTCTCGACTATTACAATGCCCATCCGGATACAAAGCTTGGCGCAAAAATTCTTTACTGGCTTGCCACGCTTGATAAACGTTTAAATGATGATCTTTTCTTTTCGTTAGGGGATTATTATCTTCTGGCCTGTATGGAAAAGTATCCTAAAGATCCTGTCGCAAAAGACTGTTATGAATCTTATATGGATGATCTCGAAATCAATTACCTTTCAAAAGAAAAAGATTTTCCTCCAAAAATTAAAGAGAGAATCAAATATCTTCAGAAGCTGATCGATTATAAAGAAGAAGAAGACGAGGAATAGTTTAATGCAGTTAAAATCTGTTTTGGTTCTCTCACTGGCATTAACTTATTCAGCATTCATCATGGCACAGCAGCCGGGCCCTGCACCGAAACCGGAAGAAATTGTGGCCGCCAAGACGGTAATGAATAATGTCTACGATTCTTTCGTAAATATTATTCCGTATGTTTATGCCGATAAAAATGCAGCAGATCTTTTGAAAGATTCGGCCAATCAAAAAGCGCTGATTAAAAACCTTACTGAGATCAGCCATGCTTTTCAGGGCGCGAAACACGTTGAGTTTTTTCAAAAACCTGGATTTCGCCCAAGTCTAGAAACGATCAATACCCACCTAGATGAAACGATTAATTCCATCAAATCGCAGAATTTTGTCTTTGCTCAAAGCCGTTTGAAAGCGGTGACTGCCTTGTGCGTATCCTGCCATTCGGCCCTGCCTGAATCGATTTCACAAAATGCCTTCGGCGATGCTCTTAATAAAGAAAAGCGCGGAAAATTTGAATCGGATTTTGCTTACGCCAATTATCTTTATCTGGTACGCCGTTTCAGCGAAGCAGATTTTTATTTTGAACTCGCCATCAAAGCGGCATTGGAAAAAGCAGATGCCCAAATGATGCCAGATCACGAACTTTCAGGAAGCCTTCGCAGAGTTCTTTCAATTTATACTAAAATCACTTTTAATCCGGATAAGGCCGAAGCGATTTTAAAAAAATACATTGATCACAAGAATATGCCTAAGGCGATGAAGGAGATCATGGCCGGCTGGCTTAAGAATCTTTCTGAGTGGAAGAAATTTGATCCGCGCAAGGTTAAGTCGGTGACGAGTTTTGTAGATAAATACCTGGCCCCACTTGAGTCCAAGCGCGATCAATTGGCGATGGGACAAAAAGACGTGACGCTTTTGATTTCTGCCGGCGTGCTTTCAAAGTACCTGACGGATCATCCTCAGGGAAAGATGACGCCTGAAATTCTCTACTGGCTTTCCATTGCCGAAAGACGTCTTTCAACTTCATATTTTTTCTCGCTAAGCGATCTTTATTTAAAGGACTGTATAACGCTTTATCCGAAAAGCGCGTGGGCGAAAAAGTGTTACCAGGAGTATGAAGACAATATTACCTTTGGTTTCAGTGGTTCAAAAGGGACGGATATTCCTTCCGAGGAAAAGAAAGAACTCGAGCGCTTGAAGAAAGTCCTGAAGTAGGGACTAGATTTTTACTTGGATTTTAGCTTAGCTTCTTTTATTATCGAAGAATCTTAACTGTTAATTTTGAAAGGATTATCCATGGCAAACGAAACGACAACAACACCTGTTGCTGCTCAGAACCCATCTACTAACGCTGCTCCTGCTGCTCCAACAGCACCGGCAAACGAAAATGTTCAAGGCGCAACGGCCTCTGGAACAAGTGTAGAAGCTCCTGCCACAAAAGAAGCGCCAGCTGTTTCAAATGAACATGGCGGAACTTGGAATCCAAAACAACCAGAACCACAAATCATTAATGGGGTGAAGGTTTACCCTACATCATTCATTCCGGCGAAAGCGGAATTGCACTATCCAAAGAAAATGCTTGTTGAAATGAGCCACTGGCACATTGAAGCAGTTCACATTGTAGTGTTTTTTATCGTTCTTATCGCTCTTTTTATCGGACCATGGAAGCGCCCGAACCAACGCTAATATTTTAAGCGGGAGTTTAAATGGCAAACGATCCTAAGGATAAGTCAAAGGGTATGGATCCTTTGACGATACTCATGCGCGAATCGGATGCCTACACGCATCTGGATCAAATCGAAAAATACGTTGAAGAGTCGGGAGACTTAAGCGCGCTGCCTGTGCAGCCGACTTATCTCGCGCTCAGAAAGCTTCCTTTTGATAAGGTCGCTGAGTATCTTCCTAAATTTTCCAAAGAACAAAGAGAAGTTTTTCTGGATATCGATCTCTGGCAAAAAGATGAAATCGATGTCGAGCATTTTACTTACTGGATTAAAGCGTACTCGATGACTGATTCAGATGAAGTGAAGCGCGACTTCGTGACGAGCGAACAGTTTCTTCTTTATCTTAAAAGCAAATTCAATATCTGGACTTTCGATGCAGAAGATCCCAATTATCCAGATCACGATAATTATTTTCTCACTGATGACAATATGCTGCTCTTTGAATTCGATGATCAGTTTGAATATGTTGATGAAGTCAGATCATTAGTCCGTCAGCTTTACTATGAGTTGGGTGTTGAAAACGCTTATACTTTCTTATTTAAACTCGTCTCAGATTCATTCCTGACTTTGCAGGAAGAAGAATATCAGATTCGCAAAGAGCGCATGCGCGATTACGGTTTTGTGGATTATATGGATGCGCTGGAAGTTGAAAATCCTTTCATCAATATTGATTTTCTTCATCAGTTCATTAAGAAGAAGCGTGCTGCAACAGGAATGCTTGACGACATTTCTAAAAATCAAAATCTGCACAATTCTTCATTAGTGGCCTTCAAGGATCATTTCAAAAAAGTCATTGATGAGCTTTTAAAAATTTCTGATACAAAAAGAGCTGATTTTCTTCAGTTCAATTTTGTCCGTCTGATCAACGCTCGACTGGAATCAAAGAATGCTTTGAAGAAAGGGTCAGTGGCCATGACGAGAACGGGAGCGCAGACAAAAAATCTGGTGCTTCTGGGTTTTAATTACGTGAAGTCGGAAAAAATAAGAAGCGAATATCTTCCGGATGTTCCCGAAG
>DAIQAU010000031.1:17074-20160 GCA_036781565.1 Bacteriovorax sp.
AATTACGTGAAGTCGGAAAAAATAAGAAGCGAATATCTTCCGGATGTTCCCGAAGAAGGAATTTTCACGCTTTTTGATTTTACTGACCTTTATAAAATCGGGAATTCTTTAATTAAATTCAATCTCAAAGATTTGAAAAAAGCCCTTCAAGCGAATCAGTTTGAAACGGAAAATGAAAAATTCCTGGGCGATTACTGGCTGGACTTTCTCGACAACACTTTCGATGAGCCGGTTAAGTTTGCTCAAAAGGGCAAGGACTCTGCTCAGGCCATCATTGAAATGGAAGAGTATGAGCTCTGGACTTACAAAAGCAGAACTCTTCGCGAACTTCTTCCTTTTGCGCGCAAATTTTTTGAGACCTTTGCCACTTTGAAAAACGAAGGCCGCTTACAAGACAGTTACTATCTCAACTATACAGTCGAGTCGATCGACTTCGAAGCGCTTCTTCTCTCAAGCTTTGCCAATTTCTTCCTCGGCTCTTTTGATGAAAAGAACGTGAATAAACTTGGTCTCACGATTGATGAATTCAGAAGTTTTGCGACAAAGACGATTACGGAAGAAGGGAAATTCGTCCTCACTCCGGAACTCTTTAAAAAGATCCAGAACTTTGCTGAGACCTTCGGTCTCTCCAACGTCTTCGATTTCAACAACTACCTTCAGGACTTGTTAAAAGCACACATGGAAGGCTATGAGATCGCGACAATGGAAGACGCAGACTTCGAACATGTCGGTGGCCCGATCATCCTCGCCATCACCAAACACTAACTAAAATGAGAATTAAAAAACGCCGCAAGATTCTTCTGCAAAGGAGAGTCGAGGCGTTTTACTTCAGGAATAAGTTTTTCTGTTAAAACTTTTTTGCGTTCACTCTGAACTTTGATCAATTTATCTGTCTGCGAGAAATTTAATTTAAGAGGAATTTTTTTGGTGAGAAAACTTTCAAGGCCGGAGAGGCGCGAGTTTTCCTGCTCAAGGAAATGCTGGAGTTCGTACTGTTCACCGACTTTCTGATTTTCACTGGAACGGCGTTCGCGGTCCTTGAATTCTTCGCTGCCCACGTAATCTTCAAAGACATCTTCAAAGCCTTTTAAATTGTCGACCACTTCTTTGGTGAGATTGATATTCCCAACTTTTTTACTCATTTTTTCTTTTCCAGAAGTTTAGCGTTCAGAGTTTCATAGAAATAAAGTTCTTTGCTGGCGTTGTAAAGCGAGCGCTGAGAATGAGAGGTGGTTTTAAAATCACCCATGATTTTGTACAACTCGAGGTTTTTAATTTTATCCACTTTGAGCGAGAGTTTATTCAAAAGTTGCAGTTCTTTGTTGCTTGGGCGTTTGACCTTTTTAAAGTAATGCTCAGGCAGATCTTTTACTGTTCTCACTGTCGGAAAAATGGTTTTTAACGGGACAGGCGAGACGATGTAAAGGGGATAGGGAAAGAGCGGGTGAAGGTTGTGTTCGAGAGTAATTTGCTCGAGATTAAGAACTAGTGCTTCAGCTTCGTCCTTTTTTAATTCCGTCAGATTGATGTAACAAGGAACTTTTCCAATCCTTGAATCAGAGATGATAATCTTCAGTTTTTCCACTGTCAGATCGGAGAGGAGAATTTCTTCAAAAATAGGAATTTTCATTAAACTTAGTATAAACTATAAGCAGACTTACACCAAAAAGGAAAACATGTTCAATCTTCCGTACGTTTCACTGCCTGAACAATTTACTAGGTTACTAGTGAGTAATATTCAGAATTCAACCGGGACTAATACCAACCTGGAAATGTACATCAACGAAAACAGCGAAATCAATGCGCTGGTGAAGAAAGTTTTCCGCGATATTGATCCAGATGGTTTTCTGGGAAAAATTTTATCCATCGCAGGTTGGGCAGGTATCAGAAACAGACTCGCTGCTGTTTATATTGAATATGCAATGACGGGAAAATTTCCCGATACGGCCAATCTTAATCTCGTGACTGATATTGTGAATATCGAAAATAAGCTTCGCCATTTTACACCACCGGGATTTTCCCGCGCTTTTCTGCTTGGGTTCTACGCCAAGTTGAGTTTGATTCAAGTAAAAAGAATGAGCGATTCTTTGAATTACAATCCACTCATCATTCGCGATGAGCACATCGAGTTTATGAAATTCTCGAAAGCAAAATCGGCCCGAATTGACTGGCTGATGCTTGAGCTGATTCAGTACGATCATTTTATCGGCACAGAAAGAATGAATACACTTCTTTCCGGAGGTTCGAGATATGAATCAATGTTTGCCCTTCTTTCTCCAAGTGAACAGCAACAGATGACTCAGAATTTTCTCACATACGGTGCTTCTATAAACGATACAGAAATATTTACGATGGACGTAACCTCACAGGCCTAATATGCAAAACAACGCGATCTGGAATTTAATCAACGACCTCAACAAAAAAAGCGGCATTACAGAAATTCTGATCAATGGCCCAAAACATGTTTTCGTTGAAAGAGGCGGTCAGTTTATCCAGCTCAATGCCAATCTTCCCGCCAATGATATTCACGCTTTCATCACTGAAGTCGCCAGCATGAATCAAAAAGTCTGTGATAAAGATAATCCGATTCTCGATGGCAATCTTCCCGATGGATCGCGTATCAATATCATCAATGAACCGTTTGTTCAGGGAAGTCCTGCGATCTCGATCAGAAAATATTTGAAATTTATTTCGAGCTTTGATCAAAATCCGGTGGTGTTTGGACTCGGACCAAAGTGGGTTGAACTGCTGCGAGCGATGATTAAAGGGCGTTTGAATATTGTCGTTTCCGGGGGAACGGGGGTTGGTAAAACAACATTTCTCAATCTTCTCATCAACGAAATTCCAAAAACTGATCGAGTCATCACCATTGAAGATACTCTTGAGCTCTCAATCAATTTACCAAACGTGGTTAGACTCGAATCGGGGGCCAAAGCTCTCATGTCAAAGAGTCAGCTGAGTACAAGGGATTTAGTTAAGAACACGCTTCGTATGAGACCAGACCGCATCATCATCGGTGAAACAAGAGGAGCGGAGCTCTTTGATTTGCTTCAGGCGATGAACACAGGTCACGAAGGAAGTATGAC
>DAIQAU010000032.1:0-1630 GCA_036781565.1 Bacteriovorax sp.
TCTTCTTTCATGTTAAGGGATTGATTGAAAATTTTATTTTTACTTTTTTTGACGAGATTAAAAAGTGTGTTGAAGCTCTGAATGCTGATCAGTCTGGTTTCTTCATAGTTGGCATAATTAAAAAAATAATTCTGCCCGACCGGCTTTCCTTTTTCGTGAACGAGCACGTGGCAAGATTCAAAGGAGCTTAGAGGCGAAAGTTTTAAAATCGCCTTAGGAAGTTCTTTAACTTCTGAAGTTGTTAAAAGTAGCTTTCGTATTTCTTCTTTGTATTGATATTTTTTTTCGAGATCGGTGCAGTTTGAATTGTTTTTGAGATTCTGGAAAACGCGTCTTTCTAATGAACTGTTGGTAAACCGCAGTGGCTTCGCTTTTAAAGGCAAAGCCACAAGTTCTTCTGAGGATAAACTCAGGTACTTCTTAACTTCTTTAATTCCGGCAGGACTTTGATCTTCCACTGAGTAAGGTTATCTATCAGTTCATACTCTAGCAAGTCACAAAGCATGATCACGTCATTTTTTTCTTTCGCCTGAACGAGTGCTTTTATGACAGAGAGGAGATGAATCTCCAGCTTTTGAAGATTCTCGTCTTTAAAAGATTTGTCCGGCATATCGGTGCGAATCACCTGGTAAACTTTTGAGATGAGCTGAATATATAAATCCATCAGGTCAATCACTTCAATAAAAGTCTGGTTGGCCGCATCGGCTTCACCGGCATTGTATTGACCAATCAGTCTCTGAATTTGAGAAGTGATGTAATCGACATATCCAAAGCAGGAATCAATGGATTCAAATGCAATTTCCAGAGATCCGTTTTTCTTGATGCTTATAGCTGCGTTGTTAGCTGTAGTCATTTATTTTTCCTACTTTGAAGCATCTGAGCGCGAACCCAGTTTGCCTGTTGAAAGTTTATGTTCAGCAATTGTGTTTTCGATTAATTCAAAAAGAACGCTGCAGATGTTTGCGCATTCATCAAAGGCCACGTAAGAGCTCTCTGTGAGCTTTACGACATTGTCACCAAAAAGGTTTCCTTTTCTGACAGCAAGATAATCGATCACAGGTGCAAGTTGTGGCGATGTTTTTTGCACCAGCGCCTGAAGCTGGTCAATTTCATCAATCTTTTTTGAATAATCTTTTATTCTGGAAATACTTGGAGTTTGTGAAGAAATTTCTTCAAGGATGAAGCGCGAGTATTTTTTCCCGAATTCAGAAAGCTCAAACAGGTGTTGCAGGCCAGTCAAAGCTTCAAGCAGATCTTTGTGAGTTGTATTGTTGAGCTTTGGAAAAGGAATGTTTTCTTCAGTGTCGTTGATGACAAATGACCATGCAATCCGATAGAGAGAACGAAAGATGTCGTTTGTATCCTGATGATTCTCAATCAAAGACTCAAGCTGCATGCTTCCTTTGTTTATTTTACCTTTGTAGAAATTCACAGAGCTCATGTGGAAGCTGGAAATATTGGCCTTAACCCATTCAGCATTAATTTCTTTTTGCTCAAAGAGTTGCTTAATAGAAGCACTGACAATCTGATAAGGAATGTCGTGATGACATTGATTATAAGAACAAGCGTCACTTGGGAAACAAGGAAAGCATTTTGTTCTCGGAGCCAGGTTGTATGCGTGATTGTGGTA
>DAIQAU010000032.1:1730-8737 GCA_036781565.1 Bacteriovorax sp.
GGAAACAAGGAAAGCATTTTGTTCTCGGAGCCAGGTTGTATGCGTGATTGTGGTACGGAGTAGTCTCAAAAGGACGTACACTTCCAAGTGAAACGGTGAGCGACGGGGTATTGTTAATGGCTGCAAGGTGACCAACCATTGAGTCGTGTCCGACAAATAATCTGGCTTTTTTCAATTCCATTGCCAGTTCGGCCATGGTTGTTTTACCGGTCATATTTTGAATTCGATGGCCAAAAGTTTTTAACAACGGATTCTCTGTAATCATCTGTGATTTAAGAACTTCGTTTTTGGCACCAACAATTTGTATCGTACATTGCTCATTATCTTTCAAAACACGGTAAATAACTTCTACCCATTTCTCGGCTTTCCAGGCTTTGCGCTCTTGAGAAGCGAACGGATGAATGATAATCGTATTTGAACGTGAAACGGATGCTGGTGTATTTTTTGCTTCATTCGATCTGATGCCAATGATGTTTTTAAAAAGATCGACAACAGAATACGGATTCAAAGCTCCGCGCATGACTGTTGAGTAAACAATCTGTGACCATTTATCATTGATGCACATCTTGTTGCTGTAATCAAAATAAGTCCCGATTTTGTGCTGAGATTTAATCAATGAAGCCAGATAGGCCGAGGATTTAGAGAAAGATAAATTGATAAGAACATCAATTGATTCTTGTGACATTTCACCCAGAAATGAATTGATATTATCAAAGCTGGACTTTAAACCCTGGACTTCGGCATGCTCAAAAATTTTCTTGGTATCAAGATAATAGATTTTAGTGAAAACTCTTTTTAGCAGAAACTCAAGTGGCTTTGCGAATTGCGTTCTGGCAATAAGGATAACTCTATATTCAGGATGTGATTTCTTTAAATCTTCAACTGCCTGAACGGTCTGGATGAGATCACCGAAACGGGTAAGTTGTAAAATGGCAAGGGTAGGAACCTGAAGTTCTGGCTCTGGAATTCTACCGGTGTTGTTATTTGCTTTCATGAGAATCCTCCTCAAGAAGCATTGAAAGAAGAATGACTTTCATATCTTCTTCATTCAAAGGAGCGGCCTTATCCAGTTGTTCCTTAATGCGATTAATTTCTCGATTAAGATCTTGTTTGAGCATGTCCATAAACCCATCCTAGGTTTTTAGAGCCACTCTTAACGTGATGGTTAAGAGTTGGCTTCTGTTCCTTTACTGATAAAATCTGCTTTTTTCTGAGAAGCAGTTCTGTCTTCAAGGTTTTTGATACAAAGTAATATTTTCTGAATATCTGTTTTCAAATCATAGAGAAGAACTTCAACTTCTTTCGCATTTTCTTCAAACGTTTTAGCATTGATACCTTCAATTTTTGTTTTAAACATTGTCACAGGTATTTGAACAATAGAATTTGCATCAGAGTGAGAAATCAGTTTCCCTAGATTGACGACAAACTCTCTTGAGCTTTTTCTGTTTTCCAGACTTTGAAGAAGTGAGCGCAATGTTCCCAAAAGATCTTTCATTACTGTTGTCACATTTCCTTTTTCACGGGTAGCCCAGGTTGAACAAGCAGCCGTTCCGAAATCTACAACGTCATCATAAATTTCCATTGATTCATGCTGATCAAAAGCAACATTGATGAACTGTCGGGACATCAGACGATGAATCTCAGTCTGCGAATCGACAGTGCCTGCCGCAACAGAATAGCGAGCGCCAAGTTTATCAAAACTGCACTTATAAAGTGTCACATTGTTTGAAAGGCGCGGTCTGATTGATTGCGTTTTAGAAAAATGAAACAAAATAGAAGCCAGGATATCCTGAGCAGTTATATTTGTAGATGAAGTCTCTGCGCTTTTTGTGAAACTTCTGTCTGTGATTACATCAGTGAGAATTAAACTGCCCTCTGAATAGCTTCCCTGTTTTAAAAACGGTGAATGCCCAAGGGAAACTTCAAGAACCGGAGTTTCTGCCAGATCGGCAATATGTTTAATGGCCGTGTCAGGTGTAACCAGAAGATCGATATTCATCATTACTGAAGCGACTGCTTCGAGATCAGCTTCAATAATGACCAGGTCGTTATCAAACCTTTCATTGATTTGGGAGGCATATCGTCTTTCTTCTGCAACCGGCGCAATAAGTACGACAGGTACAAGTTCTGAGTTTTTTCTTATTTCTTCGATAAGTTGAACAACCGTCTGCTCAGGAATATCTTTCGAAGCATCTGCTGTTTTTAATTGAATACCGATGATTTTCGCTGTGTTTTCGGAACCAGTTTGGCCTCGGCGAATTGTATTCATATTACTGAAGGCGACAGCATTGTGAGCAGAGTTTGTGATAAGTTTTTCGCCTTCGCGGTTTAAATCTGCTCCAATCATTTTGTGATAGCAATCGACAAAGTGAACTGGAGAATATTGAACGACTGGAAGAACATCATTGAAAAGGATTTCCCAATCGCTGCCAGTGACAACATTTCTTTCAGCGTTGAAATGAACACCGATAACTTTTTGAGTTGAAGCGCGAAGGTAAGAGCAAAGATAAGCTCCTACAACATCATTTGAATAATTAACAATCTCATCCCATTGCTGGTCTTTGATTTCCTGAAGCTGGTTAAAAAGTTGTTCCAGGGCAAAACCATCTGAAAAAAGCTTGTTGTTTTTCAATGTGATGATTTCTTTCCTGTCAATCGTGTAAAGCTTGCTTAAATTTTTAAGATTTTTCGCGGCCTTTGCACTTTCCTTGTAAGTCAAAAGTGTTACGTTGTTTCCTTCGGTCTTGGACAATGAATTGATCAAATGTCCGGTCGTATAGACGTCGCCCAATCTTCTGAGGTTGATGATGAGGATGTTTTTCATTACTGGTCTCCTGCTCCCGCTTTCAGCTCAACACTTTTCTTGGTCATTTCGACAAGTGCCATGGCAAGAAAGTCAGATTCATCAAAAGTTTTTTTCATCGGGACTTGATTATAGAGAACGTTTTCAAGAGTTTCTTCAGTCTCAAAACGTTTCAGGTATCGTTTAACTTTTTCATTTTCAACAAACTCAAGAATACCGCCGATCGATTTCGGAGCTTCAAAAGTAAGAATGGTTTTAAAATAATATTGATAAAGATTGAAAGAAGGTGGATGAGCAATCATCGCCGGCTTTCTCAGCAGGAAGTGAACAAAATCCAGATCGCTATAAAGTTCATTCGGGTTAAAGCCGGCATAGACCAGAACATTTTTTTTGTTCAGAAGATCATTGGCTATGCAGTCTTCATAAACTTGAATGTTCGGTTCAACCACAATGACTTTAAAATTATTCCCGTGGAATTCCTGAAGTTTTTCGATGATGGCATTGATGTGATAACCAAAGCCAAGTCCTAGAATGAGAACTTCATTTTTCATTTTAATTGAATCAATCTGGGCTTCTGCAAGCGACTCTGCTTCCTTGAAGGGATTGTAAATTGAATGAAGATGAACGCCGTTTACGACAGGAACTTTCTGTTCAGTTCTTGATGTTCTGACTTCATAGGAAGTAATTTTTGGTAAACTCATGAGCACCCCTGTTCCTCATCCTTAAGGTTCTGGTGGTTTGTGGGATTGAGTTAATCATTAACTCAACTGTTATTATTTCCTCACGTCCCGGGATTTTTGTCAATGAAACAATGGTTCCGGAACGTGAGTGAAGAGGCTTCAAAAATTTATTTTGAAGTGCCTTGATTGTAGCCTTTAAACATTTCTTTGTTTTTGAAGATCAGTGCAATTTCTTTGGTCGTCTGACCTTTTTGTTGACTTAAAAGCTCAACCGTCTCTTTATCGATGGCAATCATCTTTTCAGAACAAAGACTTAGGTCCTGAAACCACGACTTAAGAAGAAGAATATCGTCCTGAGAAACGTCTTCAGGGTTCAAAATGTTGATTTGCTCTTCAACTGAACGTTGAAGTTTTGTAACGACATTGATGAGTCTTTCACGATTTTCAGTTTCACTGACGACTCTTTCCAGGTCTTCATTTGCAGCATAGATTTTAATTTTTTCACTGCTGTTAACGGCCAGATCAAGCATAGAAAGGTGGTTTTGAATTCCTTCAAATAGTTTTTGAATCATTTTATAATCCCTGTGATTAAGTTTTATTTACTCTTTTGGAGCTGCTGGAGCTGCCGCATTCTGAGCTGCCTTGAGCGATTTAATCGCTTCACTCCAGCCTTCATAAAGAGTATTGAGCACATTCAAACAGCCTTCTAATGGTTCAGCATCAATTTTGATGTTCGCCTGAGTAGAAGAAAAGAGAATGTAGTCATAAAGCGCCGACAATTCTTTTGCGATATCGCCGCCCACTTCGAAATCGAGACTGTTGTTCAACTCGATAACGATGTCCTGCAACTTACCGATGTATTCGCCTTTTGCTGCAATTTTCTTTTCGTTAATTGCTTCAATGGCCTTCTTGCAGTTTTTAATCGCCGCTTGATACAACATCAGAAGGATTTGTTCCTTGCTCGCTGTACTCACCGCAGTCTTTTTGTAAGCACCATAACCGTAACTCATATTGGCCTCCTCTCAATTATCCTAATTCTTGAACAGGGCTAGCTGCTCCCGCACCCGCTAACGCAGCGACACCAGCACCCTGTGATTTAATTCGCGAAATAGTTCCTTCAAGTCTTGAAAATTTATCTTTAAGATTTTTTTCTTTTTCTTCCAGATATTTTTGTTTCTGACTTATTCGTCTATCAATTTGTTCAATGTTGCTTTGAAGTGATTTTTTTCTACTTTGGATCAAGCCATCGGGCATACGTAGAACGGTGTTCACTGTGCCGTTCAAGTTGTCCATAAAGCCGTCACTTTTTCCTTCTTCCGTAAATGTACCGGTAAGAATTTGCGAGACCATGTTGTAGTCTTTCGATATGGCAGCTGAGAATTTCTTTTGATCAAAATCGAGCATACCTTCGCGGTTGAAGGTCAAGCCAAGTTCACTTACGCGGTGATAACCTGTATCCGTCTGAACATCTTTGAAAACAGCGGAGTGAATACGACCTTGAAGAGTCGTAAGCATGATATCTCCACCGAGAGTTCGCGATGTATCCGTCTTTTCATCGATTGAGTTTTGTTCTTTAATGAATTTTAAAACGGCATTAAGTTTAGTGACGAGGTCGCTGACCTTTGCACCAACTGCATCGACGTCTTCAGTAATATTGATTGAAAATTCTTCACCAGGTTTTGCTTTCTTTAAATCAATCGTTACACCGGGAATAAGATCTTTGATTTTATTTTCCGGAGCTTCAATTTCAAAACCATCGAGTTTGATTTTTGCATCGTGAGCTTCGCGCTGAAACTCAAGCTGGAAATCCTGGTCCCCGTCAATAAAGTAGAAATAAGGAAAATCGACCGCGGAATCATCACCGGTTTTATTTAAACTTAAAACCAGTCTCCAGGGTGTATCTGTGCCGCTTCCATCATTGATAACGTTGGCAGTAACACCAAGATCAGAATTCTTATTGATCATTTTAGCAATGCCGCTAAGAGAGGCATTGTCTGAGTCAACGTAAATATCTTTTGATTCACCATCGGGCATTGTGAAACGAATAAAGCCTACCCCGACATAACTTTCATCTTTGTCTTCAAAACCTGTCGACATTGCAGATGATTTTTGAGCGAGCGATGTGACTTCAAATTGATATGAACCGGGAACTGTTTTGTTTTTATCCGTGGTCACACCAATAATATCGTTGTTTGTATCGACTTTTAATTCGCGAAGAGCGCGAGCGTTTGCATTCAAGGCGAGATTTCCGCGAACATCTTCGGCCAGTTTTAAAAGCTGATCGACCAGACCTTTCTTGTCCGTGATTTTGCTTTTTTGTTTTTCCATGTTCTGGATAGGAACTTGTTCCGCAGTCATGATCTGCTTAACAATATCCTTCGGCAGTCCGGTGGAAATTGAACCAAACGATATTCCCAAAAAATCCTCCTGATTTATAGGGACGCATTACCTTCCAAGAATACCATACGGTAGGACCGGCTTATATGAGGCAGGAATTTCTCATCGTGTGTTAGTATTGTCTGGAAAAGTTGATTGAGGGGAGCGGGTATTAATTAGCTTGTGATGCGGAAGGTTCACCCTTAAAATAAAAAAGACCCGGATGGGGCCGGGTCTCTAATTCTAGGATTTAAGTTGCCCGGAGTATGGGAGCCGAACAACTTAATTACTGATTTAATCGGTTATTATGCAAAATACTTTAGCAAACGGTTCCAATATTCTTAAATTAAAATGGAAATTCTTCACATATCGTGTAGTTAGCTATTTCTCATTTTTACTCATTCCTGTTTATGTTCAAAAGGGCATGCAGGTTTCACACGGTGCTTTGGCACTGATGATGACTCTTTATATTCTTTTCATCGTAAGTCAGTGGTTCTTGCTCGGAAAAGAAATTGATCACCGCTTTAAGATCTATTTCAGAGTAAATTCGTCTATTGATCGAGTGGTCTATCGCCTCTTTCTTGGAATGTTTTTTTTCATTCTGCTTTTCAACATCATGAACTTGCTGGATGCCAAGTGGATTTACAATTGTTACTGGATCACCTGGTCGGTTCTGGGCCTTTTTTATTCCTGGCCGACGCGCGGGAAAATTATTCAAGAATCAGTTTCATCAAACTTTGGCGAATTTCGTTTTCTAGATAATTTTGAGAAAACATTGGTTGGGTTAATTCTCATTATGTTCATGTTCACTTTGCCGGATTTGCCACCGCTAGTGAATATTGAAATGCTCAAACTGTATTTTGATCCATTGGAAAAAATCGGAAATCCGCTCTGGAATTTTTTATTGATCAATTACTATCCTTTTAAAAGTTATCCGGCCTTGTTCAGACTGGCCTGGAGCCTTCATTTCTACATTGTAGGAATGGGGCTATTTCTTTTGGTGTTCTATGCCTTTTTGCGCTTTTTTGTTTCGCGAAGACTTTCTCTTTTAGGGGTCTTTGCGCTTGTTTCGTCGTGGTCATTTTCAAAAACACTTGCGAGCAATGTTGAATTTGCGATGCTCACAACTTATTCCTTGATGTGGATCT
>DAIQAU010000032.1:8837-17989 GCA_036781565.1 Bacteriovorax sp.
CTTGCGAGCAATGTTGAATTTGCGATGCTCACAACTTATTCCTTGATGTGGATCTGGACACTTTTATGGGTGACAAAAAGCTCAACTTATAGGGCCGGGCTGTTTATGGGGCTTATGAGTTTTTACGGAACACTCTTAAATACTAATTTCGGTTTTTTGATGTTCTTCCAGGTCGTCTCACTGCTCTTTATCTTTTTGAAAGACAGAACTCTTTGGTTCAAACGTCAGCTGCTAAAATATGCTTTATTCGGAATTGTACTCACCATTCTTCGTTTGTTATCACATACCGATCTAATTGAGCCATTACACAGTCTTGATTGGGGCTTTCTGAAGAATGCGTCGCTTGAAATGAATCGCAAAGGTTTCTTCGTGCTGGGAATGTTCGGATTGATTCTCGCTATAGTAAAATTTTATAGGCCGAAGCTATCCTTCCTGAAAGATTTTCATATTGAACAGGAGAGCATGAGTATTTTTCTTCTCTCTATTTCACTCTACGTTTTCTTCTCACTATTCTGGGATGACGCTTTGGTGACCGGCTTTTCTATGATGTGGCCTCTTGCATTTTTGAGTCTTATTCCACTGGAATTGCTGTTTCAATCACTTTCACGTGTACGCTCAAGCCGCAACATGATCTACGTGATTTACATTTTGATATGTCTTCTTGATTCCCACTTTGAAGGTCGAGTTAAGCTCTTTTTAAAAATTTTTAACAGCTAAAATTTTAGATGTGTTACACTTTTATCAAAGACACAGATGCTAGTGTCTGTGTACCGATGGAGTGGTTATGTTTAGTTCAGGATTGACTAAAGGTCTCTACAACAGCTTTCTGAGGTCCTATCAATTGGACAGATCAGAGCTCAAAACGACTCCATTTATCTACGTAGACCAGGGCAGCGGCGAAGTGAAACTTCTCACCAATCTAATGAGAACAAGTGAGATTGGTTCTGAAATTTACGCCCTCTCGATTGCCTCTGGTGGAGCCGTAGAAGTTCTCTCTACAGAGAACAAGTAACCTAGACTCGTCCTCGACAACGGTCAGGTTTATGCTCTCGTAAATTGATTATGCTTAGGCATAACGATAGGCTTTTCTCTCTAAAAAATTGGTTCTTACATCATCTTTCTGCTAATAATACCCGAGTGACAATTTTTTGACTTAATGTGAATAACTACGCTGTTCCAAATATTTTTTGGGGTCATTCGGGCAGTGTTGAGTTGATAACTGTGAATATCTTCACTAACTATTGAAAAAAAGAACTGTTAAATTTTGTAATTGATGTGCAACGAATTCACAATGAAATGTGAAAATGTGGATAACTTGGAACTTTTTGTTGATAAAATAACCAAGTCAACTAATTTAACAGAAAAATTGTAAGAAATTTTTATGACACAGGGTGTGTTTTTATGAAAAAGGTACAAAACGAAGTTATTCTTGAGTTGACAAAAAAGCTCTCCAATTTATTTGGCCCGAACGCTCAAAACAACATTCAGGTGAATCTGAAAGACGATAAAAGTTTTGTGACAGAAATCGATTTTTTTGTCTCTTCACTCATAAAAGAAAAACTCGCTTCGCATGCCGAATATTCTCATTATGCTTTTTTCAGTGAAGAGGATTTTAAGGAATACACTTTTCCTTGTGCTATTCTCGATCCGATCGATGGCACGCGCGAACTGGTCAAAGGTCGCCCTGAGTGCGCCGTCTCACTGGCGATGATGAAAACACATACGATTGCAGATCCCGATAACTATGCCTGGCTTTATAATCCTTTTAGTGGATTTTCTCTCGATACAAAAACACCTTTTGTTCCCTCAATGGATAAATCCATCCAGAAACTGCTCACGTTTGTTTCCCGTTCTGAATTTCATAAAGGACACTACAATAAATATTTAAATCATCCGCAAATTGATATCACTCCAAGGGGAAGTATCGCCTTTAAACTGGGCTTGCTTGCTTCAGGTGCCTGCGATTTTATCATCAGCATGGAACCTAAAAATGCGTGGGATATCGCTGCTGGAACAATTCTTTGTGAGCGCAGAGGAATTCATTTTTATGAAAACGGCGTACGGATTCACACTCTGGATAGAGAACAATATTCAGGTCCGTTGATCTGGGCTCCGGAAGTTCTTGCGCCGACTCTGCTGGAGATATTTAAGGCAGATTTCAAAACTGAAAAAAAACAGATCTGAGCACGGCCCACGGTTTAATAATTGAACTAAGTTTCTTATTTTGACCTCGCGAATTTAAAACGAGGTCAGCATGAATAAACAACATTTTAAAAAACTTCTCAATGTCTCTTCACCTATTCTCATCACCGGCGCAACCGGCACCGGAAAATCTAAAATGGCCCGCAGGATTTTTGAATTGTCTTCAATTCATCAGGACAAATTTCTCACTCTGCATTTGGCGAGTCTAAAAGAAGAACTCTTTGAAAGTGAGCTTTTCGGCCATAAGAAAGGAGCATTCACCGGTGCAGTGGAAAATAAAAACGGCTATCTTGCAGACACAGGGAAAGGAACACTTTTCCTTGATGAAATTGGAGAACTTTCACTCGAAGCGCAAAAGAAACTTCTCTACTTGCTTGAAGAAAAAAAATATACACCAGTGGGCTCAACGTCAGCGCATTCCTTTGAGGGGCGATTGATCATGGCCACCAATAAAGATCTTAAAAAAATGGTGGAAGCGGGAACATTTCGCGAAGACCTCTATTTTCGTCTGAACGTTTTTCTCCTGGAGCTTGTCCCCCTTGCTTCCAACCGGGAAAAACTTCAGAGGGAAATCGAAAAAGGTTTTGAATTGGCCAAGAACAATTTTCAAAGGGAATGCCTGAGACTGAGTGATGAACTGTTTCAAATACTTCTGAATGCCGAGTGGAAAGGCAATTACCGCGAACTCAAAAATTGCCTCGAATACATTGTCGTCATGAGTGATAAGCCGCTTGTCGAAAAAGACTCACTTCCTCATTGGTTTGTATCTGAAAAAGCTATCTCCAACGTTCATTCAAAAGAGGGTTTTATTTCGCATTTTCCCGGTGATTTCACTGAGGCGCTGGAGATTTTTGAATCCTGGTATTTGATGGCCCAATTGAAAAAACATGAAGGGAAAATTAACGAAACGGCGAGGCTTCTTGGTATCAGTAAAACCACTCTCATATCCAAGGCGAAAAAATATGGCATCGACACTCTTACTCTCAGAGCGGAAGCCGGGAGGCTGAAGTCCTTGAAATTAGCAGCGTAAATTTTACATTTTCCCTCTGTCGATCGTTGACTTTCCCCCCAAAGAAGAGGAAAAAACAGACTCAAAACAAAAAAATTCATTGGGGAATTGGATGCTGTCGAAAAACGCATTTGTGGTAGTGTTGGGTCTGTTTTTTTCGTTTCAGGCATTAGCTTCTGGAACGGTTCTGATTGATGGAAAAGAAATCAAGAATCGTGAACAGTTTCACGCTCACGTATCCAAAAATCTGAAATTCCCAGCTTATTACGGCAAGACACTCGATTCACTTTACGATGTTCTGAGCACTGATTTTTCAGGCGGAACCATCATTAAATTTAAACACCTCAATATTCTTAAAGCGAAACTTGGCTCTGAATATGTTGAAGCCCTGGTTCAAACAATCATGGATGCAGCTGAAGACAACAATCGCATTATTCTTCTGCTCGAGTAAGCCATGACATTTAAAGTAAAAGATCACTATTTCCACAAAGCGAAGAAAGAGAATTTTCTCGCCAGAAGCGTTTATAAGCTGGAAGAAATTGACGAGCGATACAAAGTTCTCAAAAAGGGCGATAAAGTTATCGATCTTGGTTATCACCCTGGTTCATGGATCCAATACACGTCTGAAAAAATCGGCAAAGAAGGCATCGTCGTCGGTTGCGACATCAAAGAAGTAAATAATAAATTGCTAAATTTATCCAACGTAAAACTTTTTAAAAAAGATGTTTTCACAATTGAGACTATGGATGAATTAGGAGTGTCTGATCAATTCAATGTAGTATTGTCAGACATGGCTCCGAACACCACTGGAAATCAGATGGTGGATCAAACGCGCTCTCTCAATCTCGTTGAAATGGTTTTTTCATTGCTGCCTAAATTTTTAAAGCCGGGCGGCAATCTGGTCATTAAAGTTTTCGAGAGCAATGATGCTCAAGTATTCTTGAAGGCCAATAAAAATCTTTTCGAGGAGTTTCATTATCTCCGACCAAAATCGGTGCGATCAGTTTCGAAAGAATTTTTTGTCATTGGGAAGAATTTTAGGCCATAATATTAGCTTACATGAAGTAAAAAAGTTGATGGTTGATAAGACATGGATAAGTTCAAAACAAAATCAGAGGCAAACAGAAAGTTTGTCCTAATCACAGCGTCCCTGGGTATTGGTCTATTTTTTGGTGGCACCGTATTCAATCTTTGTCAGGGAAAATTTAATCAGAAATTAAATGCGGCCGAGCAAAAAGAAGGAGCTGTTCCTCAGCTTCCAGCTGGCTTTAAAGAAACGATGGAAAAATCTTTTCTTCAAGGTTCAGAATGGCCGGAGCAATTAAAGGTGAATAACCAGACATTAAAAGTTGAATACACTTTTAATGAGAGCCTCACAAATTACGCCAAAAATCTTCTTAAACAATACAGATCGGATTACACGACGATTACAGTTATTGATAACGAAACTGGAAGAGTCCTGACTGCTGTTGGCTATGAAGGAAGAAACAATCGTTTCGATAAAAACCTCGTTCTTTCAAATACGCATCCTTCTGCCAGTTTGATTAAAATCGTAACTACGGCAGAACTTCTACAAAATACAGCTGTGAAGAAAGAAACGATGTTTGATTTCCGTGGTAGAAGTACAACTCTCTTCAAGTATCAGTTAAACGATTCTAAAAACAATCGCTGGGATAAGTCTCAGACTTTTGAAACAGCTTTCGCGAAGTCGAATAATGTTATTTTTGGAAAAGCGGCGATCAAGAACACGACAGCTGAAAACCTGGTCAAAATGGCCGAAGGCTTTGGCTTCAATCAGCCTATCCTTAAAGAGTTCAGTTTCCTTAGATCAGAAATCAGACCTGCTAAAGACGATTTTGGTCTTGCTGAACTAGCATCTGGCTACAATGTTGACACCGTTATCTCTCCAATCCACGCAGCGGCAATGGCCTCTATTGTTGCAAATGACGGCGTCTTGAGAACTCCGAAGCTTATTTCAAAAATCATCGATCCGACTGGCAACAACATCTGGCCAGACACCGCTTCAGAAAGAAGAGCGATCTCACTGGAAACTTCAAAAGAAATGCATGAAATGATGGCCATGACTATTGAAGATGGAACAGCGAGACGTTCATTTAGAAAAATGAATCGCGGATATATGGATGTTTTGGACATCGGTGGCAAGACAGGAAGTATTACTGGTGGTACACCTTTCGGAAAAAGAGATTGGTTTGCTGCCTACGCTATGCCTCGTGAGAAAACGAAAGGAAAAGGCATTTCCATTTCCGTAATGAACGTAAATGTGAAAAAGTGGCACGTGAAATCATCTATGCTCGCAAAGAATATAATTGAATACTATTATAAAAATATTAATCCAGTCGCTATAGTTCCTACTAGCGATTCAAAACGAGCACCGAGTGAATCACGTTCTTTACGTAAGAAAAGACGTCATCGTTCACACAGAAGAAGTGCATAGGTAAATTGAGTTATGACTGACGACCTGCAGACAAAAAAAGAAAAGATGATCAAAGAAACAAAATCGATCATCCTGATCATCATCGCTGTCCTTACATTCAGATCTGTTTTTTTTGAACCGTTCAGAATTCCGTCTGGCTCAATGATTCCTACTCTTATGATTGGTGACTTTATTCTCGTTAATAAATTCGCTTACGGATTCAAAGTACCTTTCACTGATTTAACTATCGGCGATAAATCGTTTGATCCTGTTTATATGTTTGGTAAAAGCGATCCGAAACGTGGCGATGTTGTCGTTTTTAAATATCCAAAAGATCTTTCAGTAAACTACATCAAGCGCGTAATTGGACTTCCAGGTGATACTCTGGAAATCAGAAATAAAGTTGTTTATATCAATGACAAGGCCATCGACCCTAAAGAGTTCGACGGCAAAGAAATCATGTCTGATATGGATGACAAGTTCAAAGGTTACAACTTGAAATTCTACAAAGTGAAAACCGGTGAGCATGAACACGTTATTCAGCAAGATAACGATAATTATTTCAAAGTAGACTTCGATAAGATCACAATTCCACCCGGAAAATTCTTTATGATGGGTGATAATCGCGATTTCTCATACGATTCACGTTATTGGGGATTTATTTCGCATGAACAGATAAAAGGAAAGGCGATGTTCGTCTGGTTCTCTTTCATCTTCCCATTTGGCGAGAACCCGATGAAGTTCAGACCTGGGCGTATTGGAACTGGCATTAACTAACTTTAAAAAAGCTTAGGATTTAAAAGAAATTTTAGTACAACCATCGTTGCCTTCGATATTCTCGAAGTGCAACTCTTTGTACTCTTTTCTCAGATAAGATCTGAGCCAGTTTTTAAGAACGCCATCGCCATGTCCATGAATGATCGTTACAAAAGGAATTTCACCATTAAATACTTCTTCGATGGCGTGTTCGCATGTCTTTTGGAATTCCTCTAATCTCATGCCACGGCAATCAATTTCGATGTCACCTTTAACAGTGCGATCCACGTGAATGTTTATTCGCGGAGTTGTTGGCTTCACTCCTGAAGCCCAGCGTAGAGAGTCGGTTGTAGTCCAGACAGACAGAGCTCCATGCTGAATTTGCACTTCCTTTTTACGTGGATTGATCATCGTGACTTTGACATCTTTTTTAATGTTGAGTGAAAAAACAATCATCCCTGGGGAAATGTCTTCGAAAGCAATTGGACGATAATGAGAATATTTTACATCAACAGTTTGTGAAATCGTTCTCACCGGGCTTTCTCTGTTGAGTGAACTTTGAATCCGGCCGATTTCATTGTTGAGGTTTCTTCGATTGGCGATCTCGCCTTTTTTAACTTCGTTCAGAACGTTTTCAGCCTGATCAAAGAGCGATTTAATCTTTTTTGAATAATCTGCAAGGATCTTTTCACGCTCAAGAAACAACACCCCTTCCATCGAAGCTTTCTGATTTCGCAATTCAATCTGCAGTGTTCTGTTCTGATTGAGAAGTTTATCCAGATCAATTTTTTTCTGTGAGAGTTCCTGGAGCAATGACTCATAAGTCATTTGCTTCTGATCGAGGAGAGTTTTTGCTTTCTCGCTGATCATCGTTCGCATTCCGAATTTTTCAGAAAGATTATCGAAAATCTTGAACGCCAGTGAACTGCCTGGTTCACCAAGAATCAATTTATAAGTAGGCCGGTTGAGGTCAAAGTCAAATCCGACGTGAGCAGAAACGTAATCACCTCGCGCATGCATGAATGTTTTCAACACCTGATGGTGGGTTGAAATAATAACTTTTGAAAGCGAACGATGGTGAACTTCTTCCAGAAAGGCAATGGCCAATGCCGAAGCTTCCTCTGATGATGTTGAGTTAAAAATTTCATCGACAACAATGAGATTTCTTTCACCAAGAACTTGAAGAAGTTCGAGATAATATTTTGATTCAGAAGCAAACGAGGAAAGACCTTCAGCAAGATTCTGATGATCATGTGAAAAATAAAATAAGTCTTTCACTGGAAAAAGATGCGCATTATTCGCCGGAACAAATAGCCCCATATGAACAAACAATACCGAAAGACAGAGTGATTTGAGTGCAACAGTTTTACCACCGGTGTTGGGACCGGAAATAATGAGTCCTTTATGATTTTTATCGAGCAGCAAATTGTTTTTTACAGGATTGGAAATTAAAGGATGGAACAAACCATTCATTTCGAAATAAAAAGAATTTGTAAGAGTTGGTCTCGTTAATCCAAGTTTTTCTGAATAAGTCGCCTTGGTGTTAAGCCAGTCCAGTTCTTCGACCCATTCCGATAAGTCGCTGATTTGGTCAGCGTAATTATGAACGACCTTAGATAAATCAATTGTCAGTTTAAGAATGGTCGCTTCAATTTCTGATAATAGAAAAATGCGCTTATTACTTTTCTCTCTTATCTCATAAGGTTCAACAAACAAAGTCATGCCCGATTGTGAGCGTGAAATAATAGGGCCGAGATCAGAGTTATAAGAATCTGAACGGACCGCAAGTACGTAACGATCATTGATAATATCGTAATTGTCCAATTGCAGTTTGCTTGAATATAAATCTGACTTTGATGCCTTTTGAATGCTCACACGTAAATCGCTTTCTAGGGCCAGTACTTCTGAGTAAAGCTTCTTTAAAAGCGGATGGCGTTCGTAAGAAACATTCCCGCTATGATCAACAAACTCTCTTAAGGGAATGACGAAGTTTCTTCGTAATTTCTGTAGAACATCCGGTGCTATCTTAAAATCTTTTTCAAAAGAGAGCGCCTGAAAGGAGTTAAAGCTTTCATGATAAGTTTCAATGAGAAGGCAGAAAAAATTTAATTCCTTACCTTCGAAAAATTTGCCTTTGAACAAATCAGGGACAAGATTGAAATTTTCTATACCGATCGGAAGCATCCTGATCTTGCTGCTGAAAAGCACAGAAAAATCATCGTAGTTTTCAATGAATGTATTTAAACGTTCCAGGTCGCGCTCAATGGCATCGTGTTCTCTGAACTGTGGCGGTGTTGAAAGTCTTCTTTTCGTTGAATCAAAGTGTGATAAACTAGCAATGTTGCCCGTCAACTGAAACCAGTCGAGGAGTTCAAGAGCTTCGCTGTTACCATTTAAAAGATTTAAAGACATGATTCAGACTCACCAACATTTAAAAACAATCAGTGATGAATATAACAGTTTATTCTCGAAAAATGAATTTTATCCGCTACAGAAGGCCTGGACAACGCCGCACTTTTTAGTTTTTTCGGTAAGGTTTCCGGGCAAAACTGTGAATATTTACATAGGACGTGGCAATCAGTATCAGGGGCTTTTCCTAAGTGAGAAGGCGCCGCCTTCCTACCTGAGAGTTCAGGATAGAATGCTCGACTTTATCCGCAAATTCCTGGTGGGGGCCCGTTTAGGTAAGTGTGAAGTTGATGAAAATCTCCAGGCGTTTCTCTTTCATTTTAAAACAGAGCACACGGACAA
>DAIQAU010000032.1:18089-20139 GCA_036781565.1 Bacteriovorax sp.
TTGATTGAAAGTGATTTGCTTGAGGAGAAAATTAATTTAGATGTTGAGGAAATAAATCTGCACGGACAAAAATTTAAATTTCATGGGATCAACTCTTCATGGCAGAAGCGAGATTTGATTTTTAAAAAAATAAAAAAATTGAAAAAAGCTGAAGAAATTCTTGCGCAAAGACTCGAGGAAACCAAAGCAGAGTTCGAAAAGGTTAAGGGCGGAGACTTTGAACTGGAGCTGACAAAAGAAAAAGTCATTCAACCCCTTTGGGCAAGCGGTGCGAAAGCCGCCAGAAGTACCAATACAGAATTTAATTTCAAAGAATTTAAACTGAGAAATATAAATGGCGTGATCGCATTGGATGCCGGCAGCAATGATTATATCCGGAGCCAGGCCCATAAAGAGCACTACTGGTTTCACATTGAGAATTACCCCGGCTCTCACTGCATATTAAAGACAGACGATTTTTCTCAATTTAAAATGGAAGATCTCGAAGCAATAGCATCCATGCTCCGCGATTTTTCCAGGTTGAATATTACAGAAATCCCTGTGCTTTATAGTCAGATAAAAAATATTAAAGGTATGAAAGGGGTTAAGGGCGAAGTCATTATTAAAAAACCAAAGCATTTAAGATGCGTATATAAAAACTGGAAAGAAATAATTACCGTTCTTTAGACACGTTTGTAAGCAGGGCATCTGATCTATTACAATAAGAAACTGATATATTTTATGTGGAAGGCCAAAATGAAAAATATTTTTACTCTGTTGCTGATCGCCATGTCATTCACGACTTTCGCTCAAGAAAAAATTGAAGAGCTTGAGCAATATGAAATCAGAAGCTATGCACCTCAGAAAAGCGGTGTTAAAGATCTGGTCTTTGAAGCAAGGATTGATAATTTAACCGAGATTCTGCAAAAAAATCTTACGCTTGGTAAGCTGACAGATGTTTCGTTTAAAATTTACTGGCTATCTCCTTCGCAATATCAAATCGAAGTTCATGGTCTACCGAAGGGTTTCCAGGAAGTAAAATCAGATTTAATTCAATTAATTAAAGGCAAACTTGAATTTGTTTTACCGGAAAGTTTCTCAGAAAAATTCAAAGCCTACACTTTGAAAGCTGAACCTGTGGCCGATGGCAAACTTATCCGCGCTATCGACCAGACATATACAATGGCAGTTCCAGAAGTTGATATTTTGATGGATAAGACCGGGTCCCTTAAGACAGTTGAAACTCGCGCGCCTATGTCTGTAGTTAAAACTGAATTTTTCCATTCACCTAAGTCGTGGAGTAATGGAAAGCTTGTACTGGACAAAATTGTTTTGAATTCAACTCAAGGGGCGGTCAAAATTTCCTCTACTAACGATATTGAGTACCAAAACGTCAACGGCATTGGTTTTCCTTCAAAAATTACGATAAAGAATGTGGCGGAATCTAAAGTTCCGGCCACGGCAAAAGAAAAAGAGAAAACAGTTAAGAGTGAAACCGGGACAGTTATCAGATTCAGCAAGTATGAAATCAATACCGGAAAAGCTCAGCGCTATATGGATAGTAAAAAATAAGAGGAAAACGCAACAGTGAAAAAGTGGACGGCAAAAGCCTTACATTTATTTTTGATCTGTTCACTTTACGTGTTCGCTCTTTCCTGTCAAAAGCAACAATCTCCTGACATTGCCTCCGAAGAAACACAAGGTTCGCGCGAACTCGAAAGATTAAATGCTTGTTCTAAAGTTAACTTCTCGCGTGGTGTACTCCTTTACAGAAACACATTAGATCTCTTTGTCTGTATGAAATGGGATGAGCAATTTCCCCACATGTATCAGTCTATGTTAAGAATCAGTGCCGAATCATGGGATCATCTCATGGGGCCAATTGATTCTTCATTTATCTCAAATCATCAAAGAAGAGACAGAGTGTTTAAAAACATCAGAGAGCTTGATGCTAAAGGTGGGCTTGATGATTTAAGTTATGTCATCGTCGCTCTGAATGAAACAAATTTCTTCGATTCAACAAAAGCTCTTTTTGCTTGTGTAGAAAATCCTGAAGCCGACAACTGTCTTG
>DAIQAU010000033.1:0-19999 GCA_036781565.1 Bacteriovorax sp.
GTGATTGAGGAGCATGAGTTGTCTTTTTCTCATTCGCTGCAAATTGTAGAACGATCGACAGTCGGATATGCTCAAGACGAGAATACTGAAGAATTAAAAAAACTGAATCTGATTAAACATCCAGGTGATTTGAAACTGTTTTATTATCTTAGCTATAAAAACCTTTTTAAGGACTAATGAAAACTGACTTAAGACTTTTATTTACCTTAACTGCTGCGAATCTTAAGTCGAGATACCGCAATACCTTTTATGGCTTCCTCTGGGTCATTCTGAATCCCATACTGATTTTTGCAGTTCAGGCTTACGCTTTTAAAATTATTTTCAAGATTCAGTACATGAACTATACGACTTTCCTATTATCTGGACTGCTTCCTTGGTTGTTCATTGTGCAGTCGGTGGAAATGTGTACGAATCTTTTTGTGAACTATGCCAATTTTATCCGGAATTTACCGGTAGGTCCGTTGACGCTGTTGTTTACACAGGTTCTTGATAATTTCATAAATTTTTTATTTTCTTTTTTTATTCTGGTGATCGTGTTTTTTATACGCGAGCCTGAAAAATATAAGCTTCTTTTACTTATGCCTTTGCCGGTATTTTCTCTCGCCATCATGATTGGATCCCTTTGTCTTATCTTTGCTTCCATTAATGTTATGCTGAGAGATTTAAAATTTGTGACCAGTTTTTTCTTTTCAATTCTTTTTTACCTGACTCCCATTTTTTATCCGCCCCAGTTCATTCCAGAAGAATTTAAAATTCTGGTAACTTTAAATCCATTTTATCATGTGATTCATCCCTTCCAGATTTTGACAGTGCAGGGGATAGGAAATGATTTTTTTTCATCGCTATTAATTTCATACGGAGTCGCAGCGGCTTTCTCCGCCATGGCCGCTTTAGTCTGGAACCGCATGAAGGGGTATTTGATTTTTTATGCCTGAAAATAAAAAAATTCTTCTGGATATTCAGGGGTTGAGTCTTTCATTTCCATTGCGATTAATAACATCTTCAACAATGAGAGATGCTTTTATCAGTACTCTTGCCGGACCTTTTTCCAAGAAAGCGGAGCGCGGTTCATTTCCGGTTTTAGAGAATATAAATTTGCGCATTTTTGAAGGCGATCGGATTGGTCTTATTGGTGTAAATGGTGCCGGTAAATCAACCTTGTGCAGATGCATTTCAGGTTATTATCAACCCCGCACGGGAAAAATAATCCGAAACGGACATATCCGGGCGCTCTTCGAACCTGCCTTAGGTCTTTATCCAGAATTGAGTGGACGAGAAAATGCCAGAATTCTTGCGGAAATTTATTTTCAACAGTACCGGAATGAAATTGATTCAATAGTTGAAGAAAGTCTCAACTTCAGCGAATTGAAAGAATTCATAGATGCTCCGATTAAAACCTACAGTAAAGGAATGCTTGTTCGCTTAACCCTTTCTATTTTATCAGCTCGTCCAGCTGACATCCTTATTCTCGATGAAGTTTTTGATGGTGCTGATGAATTTTTCAGAGAAAAACTTTCTGCCAGAATAAAAAATCTCATCGATAAATCAGGAGCTGTTATTTTTGTCAGTCATTATGAAGCCCAGATCTATGATGTAAGCAACAGAGCGGTCGTGATGGGAGAAGGTGGCATTCTTTACGATGGCGATCTACCTTCAGCCTATGCATTGTATAGGGCCCTTAAAGGTGAGTTGAAATAAAAGTTCTGAAACTCTCTGCAATATTGGTCAAACTGTTATTATCATTTTTTTTCAGCACTTTTATGACATTTTCCATGTGGGCATGACCTGGACCATTTTTAGTAAAGAGTTGTGGTTGAGTCATCAAGGCCCAAAGCTCCCATCGCATTTGCGCTTCAAAATAATTTTTATAAAATGGGTTGAGCTCTGTATCCGCAAAGCAGAAATGCTGTGGTAGTAGCATAAGTAATAAATCTTTTTGTTCGCAGTTCTGAAATAAATCAAAAAGTTCAGCCTGTTCCTGAAATCCTTTAAAGGCATAGCTAAGAGTCTTTAATATGTTTTCTTCCCGACCGCTGCAGATGAGTGACAGGAGCGATTCTCTCGACATGTCCGCGCTTAAAGAGGAAGTTAAATGAGAAAGGCCGGCAAGGTTGAAATGGAAGCTCCATTTTTTCACATCTCGCTCTGAGAAATGTTTTTGATTCAAGTTGGCTGAAAACATTCTGAGCAGGTAAATGAATTGATCAGAGTGACTTTGGTTTGTGGTATGAACTTTTTTATGGAGTAGGACATCTTTTTTCAATTCAAAAGAATTAATAAGCAGGCTGCAGTGGCGCATGCTGAACGGATAATAGAAATTAATTTCTTTTATTAAAGGACAAATCTGAAGAGCGGCAGATATTGTTTTTGTGTTTTTGAATAGGTTTTCGTCGAATGAAAAAAGAACAGTGACATCAATGTCGGATTTTCCGAATTGAAAATAGTTTTGAAGTAAACTATTTCTATACCAGACCTCAGCTTGTAAACCAGTGATCGCCAGCACCACATTTTTATGAATGGTGAAACAAGTTTTATAGAATTCTTTTCCCGGATTCACTCTTGAACCGGCGGATTGAGTTTATAAAACTTTTTCAAGAAGAGCGGATACCATGATTCCCAGTTAGGAGAAATTCGGACAGACTTGAGTTCGCCTGTGCAGAGCTCTTTAAAGTAGGAAAAGTAATTGTCTTCAAAAGGGTCATAATATTTGTGAGACCATTCCGGTGTATACAGATGGACAGAGTGATATGGTGAAAGCTGGAATGAACTCACTTCCTTGTATGGTTTTCTGGTTTTTTCAATTAAGCCAGCACCTTTGGAAAGCGCGAAGTGTTTGAGAAAGCTGTCTGCGATGAAGTAATTTTGGTTCACTTCATAATACAAGCAGTCTTTAAAATCATTTTCATTTTTAAGTGTATTCCATGTCAGAAATTCAATGTTAGGGCCCAGAACATCGAGCAAGGATTGGGCCATGGAAAAAGTTTCATCATCACTTTTCTTTCCCCATAGATTGTTTTTCTTGAATGGAAAGAAAGCTGTGATTTGTACATTTTTTAAAGCATCTTCACCGAGCGCGTCCTTCAGTTCCGCCATGGATTTTTTTATTTCATCAATATTGGCAAATACAGAATCTTGCATTCCGCAAACAAGAATTTTCTTTGGTAAATTGTAGCGCGAAAAAATGGATTTAGCTTTGATCTCATAAAACAAAATATTGTTGCGCCAATGCTCCGGCACGACAAACCTGAATTCTGCAGGAACGGCATAATGGACTCCCGTTTCCGGCGCATGTTCTTTAAAGAAGAACGTCAGTGGAATCAGTCCATCGCGCAAGGTCCACATCTTTCGGTTCATTAATTTTTTTGTGATATATCCACCCAGAAGAACCGGATTATGAGGACCGATATAGTCGTTTGAAAATGGTTTCAGATAAAAATGATTTGGCCGCATTTTTCGACTCACTGGCATTGCCGGATCCTGTTGACTGTTCAGGATATAATCATAGGTCCAGTTAACAACTTTAAAATGATCCTGAGTCTGATCTTCTCCTGAAATATAATTGCGATAAACCTGCTCATAGAAATTTTTGTCTGAAGGACAGGCATTGGGATCAATCGTCGTGTTGCGATTTGGTTTGCTGTAGATTTTTGCAAAGGGCGCGAGGGCCCAGTTAAAGCCGGCGAATGGGGCAACTGGTTTTTTATAAATTTCCCTAAGCTTGTCGGCTGCACTCTCAACCGAAAACTCTTGAAGGAATTCTTTGCTCCATCTTTGCCTGTCACTTTCTTCAACGTAAGACTGTTTTTGCAATTCAAAAAAGTCTTTCAACGCCTTGGTTTTAATCTCCAGCCCGTATTGTGTAATTTTAACGGGGGCAAGTTTACAGCGCCATTTAGTGGAAGCAAAAGATGAATATCCTCCCCAGTCTGTTAACAGCGACGGCAATCCGCAGGCCAGTGCTTCAGCAGGAGACATACCGAAATCTTCATCATGATAAAGGCTGAAGCTGACAAACATATCTGCAGCGGATTGAACTTTTCTTAGTTCGGTTTTATCCAGTTGCCCCCAGAATTTTACCTTTTCACTTAAATGACGAGGGTATTGTTTAAGAATATTTTGAATTTTTGTATAGAGATATCCTTCCGATGTGACCAGGCCCATAAAGGGTGCGCCAAGATCGTCAAAGGCTCCGGCTATCCACAAATGAACATTGGCCGATTCATCTTTAATTAACTCGAAATACTCATGAATCAACAGCTCCACATTTTTCTGCAGGCTGATTCGTCCGGAATAGAGGAGGACAATATCATTATTTTCGATCTTTAAATTTTTTCGCAGTTCTGTTCTCGCCTTTGCATCGAAGAAATATTCTTCAGGCTTAACTGGAAAGCAGAATTGTTCTAAATTTGTATTTTCATCGCAGAAAAATTGCACCAGTTTCTTTTGAGCGGCGGAAGCGGCTATGAAGCGGACTGGATGATTTAAAATTTTCGAAGAAAGATCCAGCCAGTCGTTAGAAAAATAGGTGAAGTCACCATAAAGATGAATAGTTACCGGTGGAATTTTTTTCTGATCAAGGACAAGAAAAAGTTTAGAAAGAATTTCTGCCGGGCAGGGCAGGTGATCTATAAAAACCAGTTGGTCAGGTTTATGTTGGATGATCGCTTTTGCAAGTTCATGAATTGAATTTGTCTCATCGTTTATTTCCGATTGAATATAATTCATCGGAAAATCAAACCAGCTGATTTCCATTGATGAAGAAAGCTGTTGGTAACAAAGCTGCAGGTTGGGAGAAATGACTTTGCAGCTTCCCCAAGAAGAAAATTGTGATGAACGTACAATAAGCAGTTTCATAGTTAACCTATATTGAGTTTGCAGCAAGAGCTTGTCCTGCATACCAGAGATTTCTATATTCAGGAAAAGTGCTTAAAAAATTTGTTTTCCTTCTGCGATCGTATTCGGAAAAGAAAATGAATAAGTCTTTTAGCTGGTCTCTTTGAAATTCAGGAGTGGTGCCTTGAGCAGCCCAGTTTAAAAGTCTTTGCATTTTATTTAATTCAAAATCAGTAAAGCCAATTCCAAGATTGCTGTTCGGTGAATTGGCGGCCATGAAATTTAGATCCGACCTCATTCGCTCTATGAGATCCGCTGTGGCAACGTTGGCACACATAAAGTGAGGATCCTTTAAATAAGAAATATCCAGCACAATTCGACTATCAAATTTCGAGCCATTTTTTTTATATTGATTTTTTAAGTTTAAAATAAATTCAAGAAATTCTCTGAAGCCTGCAATTGAAAGCAGGTTGTAGGTACACATGAAAGTGACATTAACGGTTGGCAGCTTTTCGAGCACTGTCTGGAGATTTGTTTTGAATAATTCAAGATCAAGTCCATAGCGGATGTATTCCGATTGCGGACCCCATGTATCCAGACTGGTATAAATGGTGATGTCTTTTATATTGTCTGCAGCAGATGAAATTTTTTCGACAGCCTTGTCTATGAGATGTTTTTCAACTCCCAGATTGGAATTAATGGCCAGGCTTAATTCTTTGTTGGGATGCTCAATCAGATAATCGAGAACTCTGTAAGTATCGGGCACCATAAATGGTTCTCCGCCGGTTATGCGGAACGTTTTTAAATCCTTATACAGCGATGGCCACCAGTCCCAGAATGCTTTGACATAAGGATTTAGTGAAGTGTCCATGATCGGCATTTTGCCGCTTTTTTCCAGAAAGTTGTACGCGTGGTGTTTTGATTGGGTCTGGTATTCACCATATTGCTTCAATTCTTTCATCCAGCTGCTGGAGATATGCGGGAGACAATAGGCACATTTAAAATTACAAGAATTACTGAAACTCACTTCAAGGTATTTTGGATTCACGCTTTCAGTTGAGCCGTTCTTAAGCGCATCATTAAAAAAAGGCTTGGCCCAATCATCATTGCTTTTAATTGTGCGATCGCTGTAGTGCTCACCTGGGGTATCTTCAATTTTCCAGCAGTATTCACATTCTTTCGGGCGAACTCCTTCGAGCATGAGCTGCCGGATTTGCTTTTTGAAAAGAGTGTTGTGAAGACTGTCTGGATTTTTTTGCAATTCAGTTAATGGCGTCTGATGTGTGTTGGGATGATGGCATGAATGATTATGTCCATTCTGCAAATGCAAGGTCACCTGATACCACTTCGCAAGACAAAAAGCAGGCGACACATTGTCGAGCTTCTCTTTTGTTTTTTTATATTGTTGCTTCAAATTTTCTTGTGACATTCAGGGCCTCTCTTTTTTCAGCAATCTGGCGGCATGCTGATTCAGAGGAATGTGCGGACACATTTTGCAATAGTCGTCGTAGGAAGAAGTATTTTCTGGAGAGAGAAATTTTTCTCTCCACTGATAATAATCCTGAGAGTGCCATACGTTTTCTACTGTGGATTTAAAAGCGTTACCCATTGATTGATTGGTAATACAGCAAGGCTTGACGGTACCATCGACTTCAAAGCGGGCATAGGTGTAACCAACCGTACACGGGACTGATTTATAAAGATCGGAAGCTCCGATATGGTTGAGTAGTTGCTCTTCAAGAGAAAGTTCGACACCAAGTTCAGCGGCACGATCCGCAGCTTTTTTCAAAAGCGTTTTATACTCGCCTAATTCATTATCCGGAATAGAGTATTTTTGATGGAGATGAGAATGAACTTCAACCGGTTTTAACCAGATACCTACACCAAGCCTGTGAGCGAGTTCAACCATCTGAACCGCTTCTTTATAGTTTTGTGAATTAATAATGTTCACTATCGTGAGAGCAAGTCCATGACCATCGCGTTTGCGCAATTGATGTGAGAACTCAATATTGGAGATAACTTTTTCAAAAACAGCTTTACTCTGACGAGGGCGGATTTTGGTATATGTTTCAGCTGTTGCGGCGGAGACATTGATGAGAAAACTGAAATTTCTTTTTCCGCGAGTGAGCGAATGTAATTGCTCAATCTCTTCAGCGGTTGGATATTCAAAATTGGTGAGTACTTCGACAGTAAGACCACGGCTTCTCCATTCACTGACGATCTGAAACCATTGTGGATGAGTGAGCGGATCACCAGCTCCGCCAAACTGAACTTTCTGTAGAGTATAGGGAAGTGAACTTAAAATCTGTCTGCTTTTTTCATAGGGCATCTGGCGATTCATAAACTCAATGTATTCAGCTGAAATTGTTCCGTTAGACTGATTCTTCATTTCATCGATAAAATCTGGTCCCCAAATTCCACAAAAAACACAAGAGTGCGTGCATTTGTTAGACAGGTCTACATGCGCAGTCGTTAATCCGGAAAAGGTATTTTTCGTTTTAAGGTTCCACTCTTCCAGGTCTTGGTTCGAAAAAGAAAAATAAATATGCTTAGAAAATTTATTTTTTCTAAGCAGCTCAAAAACTTTTTGGAAAAAAACAATTTGCTTATGATCCGGTCCTGACTGAACGTCGAGAAAGAGAAAGGGAAGCTGATATAAGTCAAAAAGCTCTGCAATGATGGAGGCTGTTTTTCCGGCATCAGAAAATCCGGATAGCTCGGGAATGAGATTGCATGAAAAAAAAGCTGCAGCATCAGCGAACTCTTCTAGCGCTGTCGCTTCGTCGATCTTTATGCCCAGCCATTTAACAGGATGCGATTTAATCACGGACATGACAAAATTTTTATCATAATCATTGGCCGCAAGAAAAACGGCCTGGCTTTGAGATGACAGAGATTTTGTCATTTCTTCAAGAGAGAATTCAAGTCCGGGCTCAATTGTTTCCGGCCATTTGAAATAAACAAACTCATTCTTCTGAATTTCATCAATTCGGAGATTGAATGGTTTGTTTAAATCAAAGCAATACATGACAACTAAGGACGTCCGACGATAATCGTGTTCCATTTTTGTGACAAAATCTTTTTGATATTTGTCTGGAACGCTTCATAGGTGAGGTTTTGAATTTCTTCGTTGTTTGCATGGTAGTAATCCAATCCCTGAGATTGAAGTACTGGCACTGAGTACACCGATGCAAAATCCTCGTTGGTCTGAACATTGATCAGATTCTGGCCTTCCATCATCATTTTAATGCGATTGAAGTCTTCTTTTGAAAGTCCATTGTCTCTGATTCTACCGATAAGATCTTTAATCGCAGCTGTTGCGGCCGGAACTTTATCGTGTCCAGAGGCCATGTAGATACCGAAGTAACCGCCTTCAAGAGCGGCAAAGTGAACAGGTTGAGCTGAATAGCAAAGCCCTTGTCTGTCTCTCACTTCAACAAAAAGTTCAGAAGACTGGCCTGATAGATGCGTAGAAAGCATTTTTAAATATAAATTTTCCGGAGCTGAGGATTTTCCGCACGGAATTCCATAGAAAATCTGGGTTTGCTCACGGTTGAAGTTAATGAATTTTTGTTCACCAACGATAGGCTTGTAAACTTTGTATTTAACTTTTTCAGACTTGCGTGGAGTAAGTGATTCAAGAAGAGGATGGAATGTTTCCAACACGTCTTCAAGAGTAGCATCGCCGCAATAAGTGAAAAGAATTTCTTTTTGCTTGATATTCTTCTGGTGCAATTTTTTTAACGTCAACTGTGTATGCTTGTTTAGCGATTCTTTAGTTCCAATCGGATTAAGAGCATAAGGATGCTTTCCGAAAAAGAGCTGTTGAGCTTGTTTGAAACATTGCTTAACCGGATCTTCTTTCTGATTCGTAAGCGCTCTGTTGGCCAGTTGCTTTTCGTGTTTTAAATATTTTTGCGGCATATCCGGTGAAATGAGCGCTCCCATGAAGTGCGGGAATAAATCCTGAAGATTGTCGCTCAAACCATGCATAAGGAGACCGTACGCATTTTTACCTGCAAAGCCACTCAAGCTCGAAGAAGTTTCTTCAAGGCTTAGTTTAATTTTCTCGTAAGAGATTCCTTTATAACCTTTTGTCATGAGAGAGCTAAGCAAGTGATACATACCATTTGTAGCTGTCGTTTCCTCGGTCAGACCACCCCGCAAATAAGCGTGAAGAACAAAAGTCGGAGTCATCGTATTCTGACGATAGACAAGAGAGACACCAGGTTTGAGCTGGATTAACTGAACTTGCGGATCGTATTTCGATTTTTGAATTTTGTATTGAGCTTTTGATTTTTCAATTAAAAGTTTTTTCTTGATTCCTTCAAGTCCCTGCTGGAACTTTTGCAAATCTTTTTTAGCTTTAGCCTGATCTGCTTCTTGTGGTAGCTGAAGGCTCAGGTGTGCGTGCTTTGAAAAAATATTTTTCAGCGCTTTGTTGACCATTCCGGGAGTTGTGGCCTTTATTCTTTCGATGAATTCTTCCTCGCACTTGATATCTCCGCTTTGAGCAAAACTGTGACCCATGGAGAACGAATAAGATTCAATCGATTCCATTTCAAAAATCTTTGAAGACAGATATTGATTCTTGATCTTTTGCACTTCCGCCAGAGTCAAACCATCTCCAATTGTATGCTGGATTGTTTCCTCAAATTTTTGAAGCACTTCTTTGATGTTTTTATGTGGGAAAACAAGACGAATAAAGTGAGCGCCCCCATCTGACATAAACATTGTCGAAGCTGAGGCAACGTTTGCAAGAGTTTTGTAAAGAACAAGTGAATTGTATAAGCGCGAAGACTCACCAAATCCAAGGCAGTTCATCGCAAGATCTTCGCCGGCCGCATCGTGAGAATTGTAAGTTGGAGCTTCTATCACCATCGTGAGCGTTGCCATCCCAACAGCTTTTGGATGAATGTCGACTGTTGGTTTGTTTTTTAAATGAAATTTCGGAAACTGACTTTCAGGTCCAACCGGTAATTTATATTTTTCAATTGTCTTCACAAGCTCATCTTTGTGAGACATATCCCCCGCGACAATCAGCATTGAATTTGAAAGATTGTAAAAGGCATTGCGGAAGTAGTGTAGTTGCTCGCGTGTGAAATTCTTGATTGTCTCTTCTCTGCCCAGAATTGGGTGGCCATACGAGCCTTCAAAGGCAGATTTTTGGAGTTTGCTGAAAGCAAACTGGCTCGGACTATCAATAGAGCGGCGGTATTCTTCGTAAACAACATCGCGTTCAGGAACCAGATCTTCCTGCTTGAATTCCGGGTTCGAAACCATATCGAGAAGAATTTCTGTCGAAGTGTTCAGATGATTGTTTGGTGTATTGATGTAATAACAAGTGTAATCAAAAGAGGTGAAAGCGTTTATTTCGCCACCGAAGGTTTCTACTTCATGAGCAATCTTGGCACCAGGTCTGGTTTTAGTACCCTTAAAAAACATGTGCTCGAGAAAGTGAGCAATTCCCTCGTTATCATTTTGCTCAAGTGCACTGCCTGCTCTAAACCAGATCTGCACAGTTGCAGCAGTTGATCCAGGTGAGTGAACGAAAAGAACGTTGAGGTCATTTTTTAATTTAGTCAGCTCATACTTCATAAGATAATATTCCTTAGAGAAAGATTCATTGAAAGTCTTATCAATTATAATATAGTTGTTTTGAAAATTATGCCTAATTTACCAAAAATAATAGATTCGCTTTATATTCATTTTCCCTATTGTCGTCACTTGTGTAACTACTGCGATTTCTATAAAAAAATTCCTGACAATATTGAGACGGATGTTCATCAATTTCATTCTTATCTCGAGCAATCTTTCGAAGTGCATAAGAACCTGATGGAAAAGCACGGCTATTCCTGGGCTCCGTTGAAGACTGTTTACATTGGTGGTGGAACACCTTCTTTGTGGGGAAAAAACGGTAGTGTGTTTTTAAAGCGCTATTTTAATGAGCGCCAATTGGTACTGGAAAATAACTGTGAATTTACTATGGAAGTGAATCCCGGAGGATGGACCGAAGAAGGTCTTTCTTCATGGCAGAGCATTGGGGCCAACCGGTTTTCGTTAGGTGTGCAATCTCTCGACAAAAACATGATTCAGTTTCTTGACCGAGTTCACACAATTGAGGATGTCTACGAAACACTGGATTATTTTCATAAGCACAATTTAAACTTCTCGATGGATTTCATGCTTGGCCTTCCTTCATCGGAAAATTTCAATCGCGATGTCATTGGCGAATTGAAAAAAGCCCTCAGCTATGAACCGGATCACTTCAGCGTTTATATTCTCACTGTGAAAGAGAACTACAAATATTTCAATAATCTTCCCTCGGAAGAATGGATTGAAAAAGAGTTCCTTGAGGTTGCGGACTTCCTTAAACAGCACGGCTATCTTCATTATGAAGTTTCAAATTTTGCTAAACTTGGAAAGAAATCACAGCACAATCTGAACTATTGGAAGAGCCACACTGTGGCAGCTTTAGGACCATCGGCGACAGGATTATTGAGTGAGGCAAGAGTTCGTTACAAATGGACTCCTCTCAAGCCAGAGATGACTCTGGAAACTTTGACTGAAGAAGAATTCAAGCTGGAGCAAGTCTACATGGCCTTGCGCTCGGATGTCGGATTGGATTTAAATCATTTTCCAGCGACGATTAAACCGCTGGTAGAGAAATGGTCGGCAAAAGGTTATATCAATCTCGATATGAACAGGATCTATCTGACATCCAAAGGCTATTTGCTGATTGATTCTCTGATGGATGATATGTTTTCTGCAAAACTACTTTGATTAAAAGTCTTCTAATCTTGAAAGAAATTCCGCATTTAATTTCGAAGGATGCCCCAGGTTATTCCAGGCTGGCTTGCTTTTTGGTGAAATGGAAAAGTCGAAGGTCGACATTTTTAAATATTCACCGAAATATCTGTCGAGCAATCTGGCCTTGTCATCCGTCTGCACATTGAGCGTGCTGAGAATGAGAATTTCAGTGTCTTGAAGTTCATTCTGAGTTTTTAATTCTTTGATGATCGCCTGTAATGAATTATAGATCAGAAGCTTTCTTGCAGAGTAAAGCTTTTTGATTATGGCCGCGTCCTGGACAGCATCCTTCGATTTGATTTCTTCGTCATAGGCATTATACCAGAAATCAGACGGAGAGCTATCATTATAGGTTTGCAACGCCGCTACTTGAGTAGAAGTTGGTTTCGGAACTTTTAAATCATCAAAAAGCATACTTAAAAGAAAAGTTTTCGTTTTATATTTTGCAGGAGAGTCATTGAAGCTCTTTAATAAATCTCCTCCCTGACTTTCACTGAGCTGGATATCGAATAATGGCGGATTCAATGTCTCGTAATTGATCAGGACAAAAAATGCTTTTTGTGAATTCTCAGCAATTTTCTTGGTGACTAAACCAGTCTTTGTCGTGAGGTCTCTAAGATTGTTTTTAATCTCGATTGAATAGTCCGGATCTCCTATAGGGACAACATTTTTTCTCCAGACTTTCTTGGGCCACGTATCGGCAATGATTTTCCAGTTAAGAGGAACCTGACCTTTGGGAGAGGCAAATCTAAGATTGATGTTGTTCTCACTGGCAAGGTTTTTTAGCGCCGTAAAGAACGGGTCTTGTTCAAGAGTATTTTCGACATAAAAATTTTCGATCGAAATGAGGATAAAGTGCTTTCTCGTTTTAGTTTTCCGGACGGTAAAATCGAGCCCGAAGTAAAAGACGGGAAGGAGAATGAGGATAAGTAAAATTTTTTTCTTATTGTCCTTAAGCATAGAGGTATTAGAGCAACGGCAATTGGCCAAGTCAATTGTGAATTGCTAAATTTATGTTTATGGCAACGTTTAAATATAGAGTGGTTTCGGATTCAATGACGCCTCTGATTCCAGTTGGGGCAGAGCTGACTTTGGAAAAGGTGGCAGAGGACGCCCCCTTGAAAAGATTCGATATTGTTGTTTTTGCCAATAACAATCAATTTATGTGTCATTACGTCTGGCATATCAATACGCATTTTGATGCAGGATTAATTACAACGCGCTCTCTAAAAACGAATGAAGAAGACCATCCATTTGACAGAAAAATGCTTCATGGGCGCGTTCTTAATTACAAACTCAGCTGGCCTTTAAAATTAAAGATCCTGCTGAAAAACTGGCGGGACTGATGAGATTTAAAAAAACCGTCATCATTTCCCGCAGCGAAGCCTCCAGCTGGAAAAGCTGCCAGTCAATTGTTGCAAATCTGGATGCAGCCTATTCAAAATTCCTCTGTAAAAATGACGTTCAAAAACTTTTTGTTCCCGGTGAATTGAATGCTTACCAGGCCTATAAAGTCATTGATCAATTAAAAGAAATTGAACCCGATTTAATTGTCTGGATCGATCACGCTCCATGTCCTGCGTTTTTTATTAAAGAACTGACTCGTTTTTATGAAAGAAAAGACAGGCCCTCGCTCTTGATTCACTTATTCGGTGATTTTGTCATTGATTGCCTGAAATGGAGAAGTGTTGAAGAAGAATTGAAGGGCTGGAAAGTGCATTTTGTGACGGCCTCGCCTCGTCAGCAGGAACTGGTAGGGCAGTTTCTCTCAGAACCGGAGCAGGTCAGCTGCGTGCCTTTTCCCGTTGAGACAAAATTTTTTAATTTGTCAGATGCTGAATTGCGAAGATCTGCCTTAAGAAAAAAAATGAATGTCGACGAGGATGAAAAAATATTTCTCTATACCGGCCGGGTTTCATATCAGAAGAATATCGAACTTCTTTTGAAATCATTCAGTGCTTTGGAAAAAATGTGGAAAGAAAAAATTCAACTTTGGATAGCGGGGCCTGTTGATGACATTCTCTTGCCCTACAAAGGAAAGCATGGATTGCCGGGTTCGTTTTATATTCATCTGGCCCACAATACAGAGCTGGCCAATGAACGCATTCGCTATTTAGGAAATCTTTCTTCTGAGGAGCTTAAAGACGTTTATTCTGCCGCCGATGTCTTTCTCAGCCCCAGTACGTACAATGATGAAGATTTCGGTATGTCTCCTGCTGAAGCATTATGTATGGGCCTTGAGTGCCTCCTTTCTGACTGGGGAGGTTACACTGAATTTAAAAAATATTGCAGCGATGTTGAATTGGCGAGCGTACGAATGGGAGAAGAACGGCCATTGGTCGATAGCAGAGAATGGCAGAAGCTTCTCTCTCAAAAAATGTTCCGTCCCATATCAACAATGCAAGAAAGGTCTGCGCGTGCGATGGCCGCTGGGGAATTTCTCTCTGTTGAAGCCATCGGAGACAGGTTAAAGGAAGACATGTCCCGGTTTGTTTTTACGAATGTGCATTTTACAGAAAAGTTTCTTGATATGTGCGACAGTTTTAGAAATGATAAGTTTGCTCCTTTTAAAAATCGTTCATTCTATGAGGATATCTATAGTGTCTACTGCGATTAATGAGTTGAAAAAAATTCTGGCAGAAGGCCCGACTGCGCCTCGAATGAAACAGGAGAAATTAAATTTCATTGCTGATTATTATGCGACGAAATTTCGCGAATTTCTTTCTCCGGATTCTGAAGCTTATAAAGCAGTTATCAATCCGGTCTTTTCTTTTGATTTTGAAATCGGGTCAAAAGAATTTATCAGTGAGCTTAAAGTTTTTTCTCTCCGCGATGGTGTAATGCCGCTCATGAGATTTTTTGCGATTAATGCGAATCCTTATGAGCATGTTCCTCTATTGATTGTGGATTCTTCGCTGTCATCTTTAGTGCCGCCTGAATGGCGTGAGAAAGTGATTTTGCGCGAGACTTATGTTGAAGTTAAGAGTGAAGTTTCCAACAAAGTTCTACTTCTCCTTTCTGCAGATCCTTATTCACTTCCATTGGACATTCTGGATATAGAGCTTGAAAAATTGGCCGCGGTAATCAAACCAGCTGATGAAATTCACCTACTATTTTCCAGTATGCGATTAAGGGGAGAGGGGGAAGCAATCAATGACCATGCCTGGGGATATAAATGTCTCCAGAAAATTCTTTTGCGATTTCGGCAGAATGTTTTGCATGTTGTTAGCTACCCTGATTACCTGAAAACTGATTACAAAAACTTCAGGTTTTTCTTTATTAACCCTCTGAAATTTTATTTCACTGACTCATTTTTATTTCATGATCTCTGCTCCAAGGGGGCCATGCCTCTTTTTCATCAAAAGGTAGGCGATCAAAAACCTCAACTAAAATTATCCTTTCATCATGGCCTTTCTTTTGATCAAAATTTTCAGCCTTTCATTGGGGAAAAATACCTGCGCACTCAAAAAGATCTCTATTCACAAATTGTTACTTACTCGCACAGTGGACGTTTTAGCGACATTCACAATAAGCTTTATCCCGCGGACTTTATCCAGTGGGGGAGCGATGTTGCCACCTCCTTGTACAGACCGGTTTCAAAGGGGTAACTGCCTCCTTTCCTTGTAGGTCCTCCTGTATTCATTCAAGCTATTTAATGGAAAAAACTGAACTATTTGGAATATTTTCCGGGTCTGTGACATAATTAACTGTAAAGACAATGTGTTTGAGGAAATGGGTAAATGGATTTAAAGAAGTCTATAAAGCAAGGTGGATTCACTCTCGCCGAAATTATGGTCACAATTGCTGTCCTGGGTATCATTTCACTTGCTGTCATTGATCAGGTAAAAGTCGCCAATTCTTCGAAACGTGAATCAAATGAACAGGCCATTATCAATAACATCTATAGTAGAGTTGCCATTGAATTAAGCAGACAGCAGACTTGTTCGAGCATTGGTGCAGGTACACTGGGTAACCTCGGTAATAAACCTATCAACGGCAATATCACGACTCTTTATGATTCGGCCGGTGCTCCAATGCTGGTGACGAATCAAACTTACGGTATGGCCGGTGGTCTTTATGCCAGTGCTTCTAAAGGAAGCAATACAGTTAAAGTTGAATCGATGAGAACTTACGCAGGAACTACTGGTAACGAAGTTTTCCTTGAAATTAATTTCTCATTATTGAAAGGCTGGTTGCCTCCGGCGTTTTTAAACGTTGTGAATAAGAACAGTATTACTCTCAAGTTGAATATGGTTCCTGACAACATAGCAGCGCCGACGACTATTAAATATTGTTTTGCTGATATCACCACTTCTATTACAGCAGCTGTTCGTTTGTCATGTATTGGAAATGGATCATATTTTATTGAACCTTCTGCTGGCTTTCCTTACGGACAATGTTGGGTTGGTGAAATCGCCGGCGAAAATGTTACTTGTCCTTCTGGAAAATACATTCAAAAAATTGCGACGGTCGGAGGTAAACTTGTTCCTACATGTTTAGGGATGACTATATCCTGTGCTGTGGCGGGAAAAGTTATAACAGGTTTTGATTCGAGCGGTACTCCCATTTGCGACTGGCCTTTTCCAACGTGCTCACCGGGAGAAGTTCTCGTTAAATCTTCTATAGGCAAATACGTCTGTTCAAATGCGAGTGTCGGTTGCGGTCCCAACTATGCTCTTCAGGGATGGAATGCAGATGGCACAATTAAATGTGCGCCAATGTATCCGGCGAAGACATGTGCCGGCGGTTATGTTGTCGGTACAACAGCGGGTAACGTTCAATGTGCTACAGGTTATGTTACGCCGGTTACTTGTCCTGCCGGTCAATATATATCCGGAACATCTTCAACTGGTGTGCCGACTTGTTCGCCTTATATCAATCTTGCCAACATAACTTGTACAGGCGGGATGGTCGCCGATGGATTTGATTCAAACGGTAACCTGCATTGTATCTACCCTGATCGTTTGCTCACTTGTGGGGGGGCCACTTCTCCATCCGGAAAAAGATTTTCAATGTGTCCAGGAACAGTCATGAACCGCGATGGCGGAACAAACTCATATTGTAAAATAGTCGCAGCTTCTTGTCCGGCCGGATGGACTCCTTGTTCTGCATGGGGTGTCAGTTATGCGAGCACGGCCTCTAGTTGTCTCGATTCAGACTCCGGATGTTCTTATTCGACCAGTTATTATAATAGTGTCTATGGTTCCTCTTCCCCAAGAAGGGTCTATGGTACAGGTGTTTTTCAAAACCCAATGTCCGGCTCGCAAAGAACTCCCACTTGTGTTTATTGGACACGACAATCTGGATCGTGGAATAAAAACTGTAATCCAAATTACGGTTGGATAGCCGGCGCACCTACGGCGATCAACGAAGTGGGGTGCTACTAATGTTTAAAAAACTTTTCACCCACAAAGGTTTTACTCTTGCCGAGATCATGGTTGCCTTGGGAATCATGTCGGCCACTGTGTTGGTCATCACCAGTATTCAAAACCAGTCTATTAAATCGACAAAAGATGCAAGAAGAACCCAAGGGGTCAATGAACTCATTCAATTGATGACCGCTGAACTGACAAAACTGGATGTGTGTAAGGCGAACTTTCAAGGTAAAGACTTCAGTACACTTCAAACGATAGCTGATTTGAAAAACAGCTACGGAAAAACAATGCTTGCTCCATCGACTTCTTATATTGACGATATGATCAAGGTAGATCAAATCACAGGTCTTAAGACTGGAAACAAATTAAAAATTACTGTTAAATATTCGACACAAAAAACGGTTGAGGCAACGACTCCGGCGCAATCAAGTTTTTCGATTGACCTGAACGTTTTCGCCGATGCAACGAACGTGATCTATTCGTGTTTTTCAGATAGAGACGACGCGATTAAAAAAGCGGTTGAAGCAGCCTGCAGTGGACCGGGAGCGACGTATACTTCAACTGCGGGTACATACGGAACTTGTGTTCACAAAATTAAATTAAAAGATTCAGCCAATACAGATGTCACAGCCGTTGATGCTTCTCCAACCCGAACTTTCACTTGTCCTGTGGGAGAAATGCTGGGCTCTGTTGAAGTGGCCGCTGGCGGTTACCGAATATTGAAATGTAAAAAATTTGAAGTGAATAATGTTTGCGGCAACTGGGAATACATGAGTGGCGTCGATGCAAACGGTAATGCTGTCTGCAGCAAGATTCTCGATTTGCCGGGAGTGGGGACCACGGGATTCATAGCTCACAACGGGACAAATTATATCACTTTTACATCACTCACTTGTGCAGCCGGAAAAGTCCTGCGAGGAATATCAATTGCAGGAGGTGTGGTTACGCCCAACTGTACTGATCCTTACTTAACCAAAAATTGTACGCAAGCAGGCTATTATGCAGCCAGCACTAATGATGATGGGTCACTCAATTGTCAGCCGTATCCGAACAACAATGCTTGTTCAGGCGGACAGGTTAACTACGCTTCAGCAATCGATTCAGTTGGTGTTGTGACTTGTACAGCTCCTACTCTTACCGGCGGTTGTGGAGCAGGCCAGGCAGTTGTTTCGACGACTTCAGGTGGAGCCGTTACATGCGGGAGCTTGCCGCCATAAGGTTATTTATGATGAAAAAGTTTTTAAATAATCATTCCGGATTTTCATTGGTGATGGCCATTACGGCCATGTCAGTCGTTTTGTCAGGTACGTATTACTTGATCGAGATTCGCAAAGCGAATAAATCAAATGCAGTAAAAGCAAAAACGATCAATGCCTTTGAAGCCGAGAAGAAACGAATTTCCACAATTCTTTCAGATAGTGCAAACTGTACTCAAAATTTTCAAGGTCAATTAACAGGCTATACTCTCAATGCGCCTTTTAGTCTTTATTATAAAAACAGCGCAGGGGTTAATCCGTTTTTAACTTCAGGCTTACAAGCAAATACTAAATTGACGTTAACCAAGCTGAGTATCGTTTTCAATCCTGCCAGCCAGAATTCGGGGATGATGACTCTGACGTATGACAACTCCTCTTCTGGATATAAGACCAATTATACCGGTAAAAATTTAATTACGATGAAGATCCCTTTTTATCAGCTGGCGGATGGAGCAAATAAGATCACTACTTGTTATGCCATTACCGAAACCCAGAAGGTAGGGGATTCTATTGAGGCTGCTTGTACAACTGGCGATCTTGGAGCGTATTCTAATTTTAATAAAACGGCAGGGGTAACCAACTCCTGTTCAACTAATTTCACTCTCAATGCAAGTACGGCATCGAATGCTTCCATTGATTGTGCTTTAGCCGCTGCTCCGTCAAAAGCGTTGAGAAGCTTTAGTGTAGTTGCCACTAGCGGAAACGATACCGGTCGAACTGTTTCTATTGCCGCTGCTAACTGCGAAAGTTTTTCCAATGGCGGAACCGGCACTTGTGCTGCCAATAACTTTGTTTACGCTGCTTCAAACAGTGGCGTTTCTTGTGCGATTCCAGGGGCCAATGCTGCTAAAGATACGCCGGTCTGTGCCGCTGGACAGTTGATGTATAAAACGGGATCTAACTCAATCAATTGTGTGACGCCATCTTGTACCGGCGTCAATTTTATTTCGGGATTCTCTTCAGCAGGAGCTAGTTGTCTCGCAGCGAATGCAGCTCCTTGTCCAGCGGGACAATACGCACAGACGTTTTATGCCAACGGAACTGTAAGCTGTCAGCCATTTCCTGTTATGTCTGGATCGTGTTCGGCAAGCTGGTTTGGTATTTCATTTACTCGTAACAACTTGACCAACAACGGTACGTTGAACTGCTCAGCCTACACGAAAACTAAAATGTGTGGAGCTTATCAATCTCTAAGCGGTTTAACGGCATCGGGCTCACCTATCTGCACCCCTTACTAAGATTTCTTACCGCTGGTTTCTGATTATAAATAAATCGTTTTCCAGATCTTTGTTGCCCTGGTTATTTTTCAATAACTCCTCGGCCATCATTTTTCCTTCTATTAATTTCCCTTCGTAGATAAGCTCCCAAACCAGCACTCGCTTTGCTTCTAAAAGCTTAGGATACTCCTGAGGCAAGTTTAAAACTGATTCCCTGAAGGCGCGAGAGTGGGGCATCCATTGAGCAGCCCAGTTAAAAGAAAAGAAGCACATTAGACAAAAATAAACTACAAAAGCTTTCTTAGGTATATGAATAGCAATCATAGTGACAAAAGCAAAAGTCATACATAAAAAAGTTGAACCATTGAATATAAGTTCAGACCAGAAATTAACAGGCTCTGTCCATTGGTGAACAACACTACCAATCAGCGGAAGAATGAGCATCGGCCAGAAAGGTCTGGAAAGTTTGTTCTTATCTTCACCCCAAAAAATCAGCAAAAGAATCAGA
>DAIQAU010000034.1:0-5522 GCA_036781565.1 Bacteriovorax sp.
TCTTCTGTGGCCTCTCTGACTTATTCAGGAATTCCTATTACACATAGAGGAGTTTCAAATAATTTTTTCGTTATGACCGGACATACTTGTTCACCGAGCGGTCTTGAAGAAATCGACTGGTTTGGTCTTAAAAATATTGCAACGATTGTTATTCTGATGGGAATCAGAAATAGAGAATTCATTGCCAGCAATCTGGTCCTTGCTGGTAAAGACAAAAATACGCCGGTGGCCTTTATTGAAAGAGCTACGACAAAAGATCAGCGAGTCAGCATCTTTACCCTTGGAGATGTCGCTGCTGGAAAATCGAAAGCTCAGTCTCCGGCCGTTTTTGTTATTGGTGAAGTTGTTAAGTTTCATTACGAATGGAATTGGTTCATGACTGAAATTGAAAAGCATGCACCGGGAGTTTCTATTGGATAAGAGACAACTCTTTCGCGATTTACTGGATCACTTTCAAAGTGATTTTCCTATTGAAAGAAACCCTTTCGAAGTCATAGCTCATGCTTTGAAATACCAGGAAAATGAAGTACGTGAAGGATTTAAAAGCCTTCTGGAAGAAGGATTTATTTCAAGAGTCGGTCCTGTCTTCGGAACTCACAAAGTGGGTTATAGTTTTCTGGCAGCAGTTAAATGTCCAACTGAGCGCATAGAGGAAGTTGCCTCTCTTATTAATTCTTTCGATGAAGTCAATCATAACTATCTCCGTGAAAACGAGCTCAATCTCTGGTTTGTTGTCACAGGTAAAAACGCAGAGTCCCTGGATGAAGTGGTCGAAGATCTTGAAAAGAAAATCGGTCTTCCGGTCTTTCGGTTTCCTATGATTCGCCCGTTTAAAATAGATCTTCAAATGAAAGGAGCATTCAAATGATTGATGAAAAAACATTTGTTTCTCTTCTTTCTCAGGGGATTTCTCTGGATACGAATCGTCCGTTTCAAAAGCTTGCGGAAAAATTAAATTCTACTGAAGACGAAGTGATGGAGAAAATCCGCAATCTTATTCAGGTGAAAAAAATAAAACGCTTTGGCGCCGTCGTTCTTGGCCGGAGCTTTGGACGTGATCAAAATGCAATGGTCACTTTGAAAATTGAAGACCAGGAGCTGGTAACAGTCGGTTCACAAATCGCTTCTTACGATTTCGTAACTCTCTGTTATGAACGCCGTCCGCTTCCTGGTGTTTGGGATTTTAATCTTTATTTCATGATTCATGGTTCAGACAGGGCCGTCGTCGAAAAGCAGATTGCGACTGTTTTAGCAGATTTAAATATTGATCGCTCTCGCTGTGAAATTCTCTTCAGTACAAAATGTTTCAAACAAAAAGGGGCCAGCTATTAAAACTGAAAATAAGCTCCCTGATTCACTTAACGAGATAGAAAAAAAGATTCTCAATCTTTTACAGAAAGATTTTGGCTTTGAAGTCCGTCCTTTTGCTCTCCTTGCTAAACAACTTGGTCTTGAGGAATCGGTTTTGATCGGGATGATCAATGATTTGAAAAACAGAGGTTATATCACCCGCATTGGCCCTTTTTTCAATATGGACAAGACAAACGGACAAGTCACGCTTGTCGCGATGAAAGTGCCAGAAGAGGATTTTGAAAAAACCGCAGATATTGTCAATGCGTTTGTCGAGGTCGCTCACAATTATAAACGTGATCATGAATTCAATATGTGGTTTGTCCTTGCTTGCAGTGACAAGAAGCGGGCCGAAGAAGTTCTCGCAGAAATAGAAAAATCTTCGGGATACAAAACTATGAACCTTCCAAAGATCAGAGAGTTTAATCTCGATCTGTACCTGGAGGCGTAGGTGAAAGAGTTTGAAGTAGAAGGAATGCATCTTAGTGAACTCGACAAAAAAATAGTTCTGCTTTTGCAGGACGGGCTACCTGTCTGCGAACGGCCCTACCGTGCCTTTGCAGAAGAGTTGGGAGTGACGGAAGAATTCCTCGTGGATCGTCTCAAAAAAATGAAAGAAGTTGGTTTTATCAGAAAAAATGCAGTGGCCACAAATCATTACAAGCTTGGCTATACAGCAAACGCTATGAGCGTGTGGACTATTGATGATGAAAAACTTGAAGAAGCGGGTTTGCTCTTTAAAGAATTGGGATTCATTTCCCATTGTTATGAAAGACCAAAATTTGCTCCAGTGTGGAACTACAATCTGTTTGCCATGGTTCACGGAAAGAGCAGAGAAGAAGTCAGTGAAAAAATAGACCTCATGAAACAAACCATCAAAGGCCTTTTTCAAAATACAGACCTGATCTACAGTACAAAAATTTTGAAAAAAACAGGCATTAGATTGAAGGAATAAATTATGTTCAGATTAACACATTACCTGGAACACTTAACTAACCCCCAAGAATTTTCCAAAAGAAAACCAAAAGGGCCGGTTGTTATCTGGAACCTGCTGAGACGTTGCAACCTTGCCTGCAGACATTGTTACGCTAATTCATACAATAAAGAGTTTGAAGGCGAATTAAATTTGCAGGACGCTCTTGTGAATGTCACTGAAATGAAAAAAGCCTCAGTCCCGGCAGTCATTTTGTCCGGTGGTGAACCTCTTTTGCATCCACATTTATTTGAGATTGCGGCCGAAGTGAAAAAACAAGGATTCTTTCTCGCACTTTCAAGCAACGGGGTTCTGTTGACTGAAGAAATCGCCGAGAAGCTGAAGGCAGCTGAATTTAATTACGTGGGAATCAGTCTCGATGGCATCGGGCCTGTTCATGATCATATCAGAGGAGAAAAAGGCGCTTTCGAAAAGTCTCTTCAGGGAGTGCGCAATGCCGTCAAGCAAGGATTGAAAGTTGGTCTTCGCACAACTCTGACACATACCAATTATCATCAAATTGAAGACATGCTCAATCTCTGTCTGGAGAATGGCGTTTCGAAATTTTATCTTTCACATTTAAATTATGGCGGAAGAGGAAATAAAAAAGAAGATGCTCATTTTCAGATGACCAGAAAAGTCATGGAGCTCTTGTTTGAAAAAGCGCTTGAGTATCAGCAAAAGGGTATTGATCTTGAAATTGTCACTGGAAACAATGACGCCGATGCAGGTCTGATGCTTTTATGGGCCGAAGATAAATTTCCTGCTGCCAATATTGAACACGTTAAGGAAATGCTTGAGCACTGGGGTGGAAATGCTTCAGGAATCGGCGTCGCCAATATCGATTCGCAAGGAGATGTTCACCCGGATTCTTTCTGGCCGGGAGTCAAGCTCGGTTCGATTAAAGACAATTCATTTGCAGATATCTGGAGTGATAGCTCGCATCCGGTCCTTCAGGTTCTTCGCGGAGGAAGAACATCCATTCATGGCCGCTGTCGCGACTGTCGTTTCTTTTCCATCTGTCACGGAAACACGAGAGCACGTGCTCAGCAGATGCTGAAAGATCCGTGGGCCTCAGATCCAGGATGCTATTTAACTGATGATGAAATTAAAAAAGAAAATATCGAGTTTACTCACCATGGTTTAACTAAGGAAGCTTTTTGTTAAATCCAATTTAAGGAGGTTTTATGGATCCGAGTAAAAAACCAAATCTAAAAATCAGCACAGGGTTGATTTTGGGTCTGGTCTTAGCAACAAATCCTGTCAGTGTATTTGCTCAAGGAAAGGGAAAAACTCATCCTGCTGAAGCGAAGTACATGGGAGGAGCAAGCACGGTAAAGGTATCGCCTAAGTCAAAAAGTGAAGAAGCGAAATTTGCTCTTTCTGATGCAGAAAATACCCGCGCGAACAAAATCTATTTCGAAAGATGTGCCGGTTGTCACGGTGTACTTAGAAAAGGAGCGACTGGTAAACCGCTAACTGTCGACAAAACACGTCCACTTGGAACGCGCTATCTTGAAAACTTCATTAATGATGGTTCAGGAGGCGGTATGCCTTCTTGGGAAAAAGAACTTTCAAAAGAAGATATCAAGCTCATGGCGAAGTATGTTCAGAATGATCCGATTGCTCCACCTGAGTTCGGCATGAAAGACATGAAGGACACATGGAAAGTCATGATTCCACCTGAAAAACGTCCAACAAAAAAAATGAACAACTACAATATCAAAAACTTCTTTGCTGTTACTTTGCGTGACGCTGGTGAAGTTGCGATCATCGACGGTGATACAAAAGAAATCGTCAACATCGTTAAAACGGGATATGCAGTTCACATTTCACGTCTATCACACTCTGGAAGATACCTTTATACAATCGGTCGCGATGCTAAAATCGACTTGATCGACTTGTGGATGGAAAAACCGGAAATCGTAGCAGAAATCAAAATTGGTCTTGAAGCAAGATCAGTTGAAACTTCTAAATACAAAGGATACGAAGATAAACTGGCAATCGCTGGTGCTTACTGGCCACCTCAATACGTCATCATGGACGGTGAAACTCTTGAACCTAAAAAAATCGTTTCTACTCGTGGAAACGTTGTTGGAACTCAAGAATATCACCCTGAGCCACGTGTAGCAGCTATCGTTGCTTCACATGAGCACCCTGACTTCATCGTTAACGTAAAAGAAACTGGTAAAATCCTTCTTGTTAATTACCAGGACATCGAAAACCTGACTGTTACTGAAATTCAGGCAGCTCCGTTCCTTCACGATGGTGGATGGGATGCTTCGAAAAGATATTTCTTAACTGCTGCAAACAAATCTAACAAGATTGCTGTTGTAGACTCGAGAGAAAGAAAACTTGCGAAGCTGGTAGACGTTGGCGGCATTCCTCACCCAGGTCGCGGTGCTAACTTTACTTCAAAAGAATTTGGACCGGTTTGGGCAACTTCTCACCTAGGTGACGCTTCTATTGCTATCATCGGTACCGATCCTGATCACCACAAAGACAATGCGTGGAAACTGGTAAAAACACTGAAAGGCCAGGGCGGTGGTTCACTTTTCATCAAGACTCACCCTAAATCGAAAAATCTTTATGTAGATACTGCTCTTAACCCTGATGCGAAAATTTCTCAGTCAGTTGCAGTCTTCGACATCAACAATCTGGATGCGCCTTACAAGGTTCTTCCGATTGCTGAATGGGCAAATCTTGGCGAAGGAACTAAAAAAGTTGTTCAGCCTGAATACAATGAGAATGGTGACGAAGTCTGGTTCTCTGTATGGAATGAGCAAAAAATGCGTTCAGCAATCGTAGTAGTAGACGACAAGACTTTAACTGTTAAAAAAGTTATCGACGACAAACGTATTGTTACTCCGACTGGTAAATTCAACGTAAAAAATACTGTTGAAGATATTTACTAATTCTTAGGGAAATGGAGAGATATGAATAAATTCTCATTGGTACTTAGATTAATGTGTGTAGGGTTTGTCATCTCTCCATTTCTTTTACACGCGAGTGAAAATGGCAGGAAGATCTATCAAAACAGATGTTCTTCCTGTCATCATACTGAGCGCATCGGTCTTTCGGCACCGCCGCTTCTTCCTGAGACACTCGACAAACTCACTGATGAAAAAATAGCTAAAACAATTTCAAAAGGTTTACCCAATACTCTGATGCCTGCTCATATGGATCTGAGTCCTCAGGA
>DAIQAU010000034.1:5622-13437 GCA_036781565.1 Bacteriovorax sp.
CAGATGGTCGTCCTGAATCAGGAAGATCTTTCTGTGAAAAAAATTCTGCCACTCGATGGAAAAGTCAGCGGCATTTATACACTCAATAATGAAAATACCGGTCTTTTTACTTTCAGGGATTCTCCTCGTATGGGGAAATTCGATTTTAAAAATCTGACCATCAAATATTTTAAACTTAACGAGCCGGTTGAGGACTTTTTTATCGATCCGCTTGATAAGTTTTTGATCTCATCTTCACGCAACGGTGAATATATTTCCGTTGTCGATATCGCCAGTCAAAAGACGGTGTTCGAGCAGGCCAGCAGCGGTATGCCGCATCTGTCTTCGGCCTCTTACTGGTACGATAAAGGAAATTTCTACTTTGCAACTTTTCACATTAAATCCAATTTCATTTCTGTCTGGAAAATGTACGACTGGCAATTCATAAAAAAGATCGAAGTCGGGGGAAATGGTTTTTTTGTACGTTCACATACAAAAGCGCCGCAGTTATGGATTGACAACGGCAGCGATGAAGTTGTCTTAGTTGATAAAAAATCACTTGAAGTGTCTAAGTTTAAACCAATGCCTGGAAAGAAATTTACTCACACTGAATTTTCTAAAGATGGCAGTATCGCGTATCTGAGTGTCTTCGACAAAGAAGGTAGCCTGATGCTTTTTGATACAGCAACTCTAAAAGAAATCAAAAGATTTGATATTAGTTTTCCTGTTGGGAAATATAACGTTGTTAATAAAGAACGGGAATTTCTTCCGGTTAATCTGGGTGAATCCGTCTTTATGGGTAAATGCTGGGGATGTCATCATCCGGACGAAACTGCTTTCGGCCCTTCATTTAAAAAAATAGCCACCATTCGTTCAAAAGAAATGATTCGCACTCATCTCGACGGGCCACGTGTGAATGCTATCAATCTTGGTTATAAAAATCCAACGATGCCCGATATTCCTCTGACAGAAGAAGAGAAAAGCATGCTGGTGTCTTATATTACAACTTTGAAAATAAAATTGCTTCCGCTCACTTTATATAACATGGCGGAACACTCGCTCCAGCATCCTGAACGAATAGTGAAAGACTGCGCGGGCTATACGGAATGGAAAAAGCTAGGGTTCACGCCTTTTAAAGAAGAAGATGTAGCAAATGAAAAAAATTATATTGAACTGTGCAACCAATAACAGAGGAGGGAATACCATGAAAAGAACGTTATTGTTTTTTGGATTGTCATTAGTGCTAGCAACTGGGGCCATGGCGGCAGACGCCAAGAAAGTGGCGAACGGAAAATTCTTGTTTGAAGACTGGGGATGTAAAGGATGCCATTCAATTGGCACTCAATACAACCAGGACCCGACAAAGGGACCAGACTTGAAAGGTGTTTTCGGAAGAGAGTCAGCTGACTGGATTAAAAAATTCACAAAAGATCCACAAGCGATGATTGATTCTGGAGATAAACGTGCCAATGAACTGTACAAAAAGTACGGCTCAGTCATGAAGAAATTGAAAGTGTCAGATGCTGAATGGGCGGACATTTTCGAATTCTTAAAAGCACAGAAGTAAGTTCACAGTTCCGGTCATTTTCTAAGGAGAGTGACCGGAATTTGTTTAATGAGGAATGTGAACTAATTTTTTAAAATATGACAGATGTCATATTTCATCCCGGTCCAAAGGAGCATAATCGAGGCAACCTAGAAACTTTGCCAATGGAAAAAAAAATGAAAGAAGAAGCTCGAACAATCACCGATCCTCCTGGGGGAGTGCTCGTCTGGTTTGTTATTTTTATGGAACTCGTAACCTTTATTGCGGGAATATTTTTTTACTTCAGTTACCGCGCAGACAATCGCGCTCTCTTTGCAGAAATGCAGCAGAAACTCAATCTCACTTTCGGTATTCTCAACACAATATTTCTCGTGAGCAGCGGGTACTTTGTCGCTATCGCGCTCGAAAAATTAAAGCATTTGCAACGTGAAGAAAGCCGACGCTTTCTCGTCGCAGGTATCTTATTGGGCTGTTGTTTTATCGGGCTTAAAACTTTTGAATATCACGAAAAAATTGCCCAAGGTCTGACCACGCATTTAAATTTATTTTTTAATTTTTACTGGTTTTTGACTTTCTTTCATTACATGCATGTGATCTTCGCCACAATTATTCTGATTGTTATTTATTTCAAAATCAGCGAACCGAATGAAAGCGAAGTTTCCACGATGGAAGTAGGAGCTTCGCTCTGGCATATGTGCGATCTGATCTGGATTCTTTTATTCCCAACATTATTTTTTATAAGGTAGATAATCATGACTATACCTCTGAAGTTAACTGTTGCCTGGGGGCTTTTGCTCGCTTCAACGATATTGAGTTATTTTGTTTCAAGCATTGATCACAATGGACTTTTTGTAAGTGTACTTGCGCTGAAAAAGTTTTTTCTGGTGGGATTTATTTATCTGGAAGGGATAAGATCACATTGGTTCTATAAATTCATTCTGATTTTTGCAGGCTCGAGTTTGATTCTTGCGAATTTGATCTGGAATATGCCCGGCCATTAAGCCGGGCAATTTAACTGACTATTTTAAAGATAAAATATAAGTAACAAGGTCTTTAAGATCTGCATCTGAAATTCTTGTCACAGGATTCGGAGTCATCAAACCGTAAGTTTTACCTTCTTTCGATTTAATCCAGTTCTTGTTTACTCCAAGTTTTGTTCCGGTACGAACTTTCTTCATGAGGTAATCAAGAGGTTTTTCACCTTTGAGGTAGGCAAGAGTTGCCGCGTCCGGTGCTGCGTAACGAGCGCCGACATCTTTGTAGGCCGGACCAATTTTAGTTGAGTCGATTGAGTGGCAAGTCATACAGCCTGACTTCATCATCAGCTTGTTTGCCGAATCGTGATTTAAGGCAGCTGCATTTGCCTGTAATGAGAAAATTGAAAGGGTAGCTAATAAACAAATTGTACGCATGAATCCTCCAGAGTCCAATATTTTGTAACAGTGACGTACGACATAGCTGAATCATACACTCGCTCAGAGGGCAGAGGAAGAGCGAATTTGCAAATATGATTAAAGTCATAAAACAACAAAAGATGAAGCAGGTATTTTTTTTATGAAGTAGCTTAACTTATTTTTGTTATCAACACTTTCAAAATGGAGAAGATTCAATGCTTTCAAAAAATGGTGCAAAGTATTTCTTCCTGATTGGAACCGGGTTTTTCTTTGCGATTTTCTTAGGTCTTACTTACGATTCGCTGAAACAGGTTCCTAAGCAGACGCACGAAGAAAACCTTACCCCCCAAGTAGTCCGCGGTAAAAACTTGTTCGACAAGAGCAACTGTATGGGCTGTCACACAATTCTCGGTGAAGGAGCGTATTACGCACCAGAACTGACAAAAGTGTATCAGACCAAAGGTGCTGACTGGATTAAAAACATGCTGACAGATCCTGAAGCTGTTTATCCAGGGGCGCGCAAGATGAGAAAATATAAATTTACTGAAGGTGAAAAAGACGATCTGGTCGCATTCTTGAAATGGATCGGAGAAATCGAAACTAACGGTTATCCTGCAAAGCCAGTTAATCAATAAGAGGATAAAAAGATGAAATACAAATCACAGAAAATAGCTTACTACTTTTTTGCTTTTTCAATGCTGCTTCTGTTTTTGCAAATCTGCTATGGCTTTGTCATGGGCTTTGCAAGAATCGGGTATGACGTTCTTCACGAATGGATTCCATTCAACGAAGCGAGAACAACACACACGAACCTTCTGGTTGTGTGGCTACTTTCAGGCTTCATGGGAGCTGCTTACTATATCATTCCTGAAGAAGGAGACAGAGAACTTGAATGGCCTTGGCTGGGAATGGTTCAGTTCTGGTCACTCGCTGTCGTTGCAGTAACTGCAGTTATCGGGTTCCACTTTTCATGGTGGGAAGGAAGAAAATTCCTCGAAATCCCTCGCGAACTAGACTACCTTGTTGTTGTCAACGTTCTTGCTTTCATCGCCAACATCGGGATGACTCTCTACAAATCAAAAAGAAAAACAACAACAGCTGGAATCATCTTCTTTGGTTTGTTCGCCGCTGCTCTTTTCTACCTTCCAGGGATGATTGACAGTGACAACCAGACAATCGATTCATTCTTCAGATGGTGGGTAGTTCACCTTTGGGTTGAAGGTGTTTGGGAACTTATTATGGGTGGTATCCTTTCATTCCTACTCATCAAACTTACCGGTATCGACCGCGAAGTTATCGAGAAATGGCTTTATGTTATCGTTGGTTTGACTTTCCTTTCTGGTATCCTTGGTATTGGTCACCACTATTACTTCATCGGAACTCCTAACTACTGGTTATGGATTGGTGGATTCTTCTCGGCTCTTGAACCTCTTGCGTTCCTTGGTATGGCGATCTTTGCGATCACTATGTCGAAAAAAGGCGGTAGAAATCACCCGAACATGCTTGCCCTTAAATGGTCACTTGCTTGTTCAATCCTGAGCTTCGTTGGTGCTGGTTTTCTTGGATTTGCTCACACACTTCCAAACATCAACGTCTGGACTCACGGTACTCTCGTTACTGGTATGCACGGCCACCTTGCTTTCTGGGGTGCTTATGCTTCTCTTGTTCTTGCCATCATCACTTACGCTCTTCCGCAAATCACAGGAAGAAAGTTGTTTGACTCTGGAATTGCAGAATACGCTTTCTGGGCCTCAAACATCGGTATGGTCGCAATGACAACTGCCTTTGGTGTAGCTGGTGTTGCTCAAGTTGTTCTTGAAAGAAGAATGGGTATGGATTTCCTTGCAGTACAAACTGAAATTCAACCGCACTTCATCGGACTTCTCCTGGCCGCATCTTTGTTTACGTCAGGTATTCTTGCATACATTTACGTTTTCATTAAATCAGGTCTGCCAAGACAGGATCTGGGCGAAATTTACGATAAATAATTTTTAAACTTTAAAGTTGGGTAAGCGGTTATGAAAAACAATGAAAGTAAAAAACCTTTTTATAAAGCGATTGATAATGAGATTGAAATTTTCAAAAATTGTCATCAGACCCGCTTGCCCCTTTTGCTCAAAGGCCCCACTGGTTGCGGTAAATCAAGATTTGTCGACGCCATGGCCTTTGATCTTGATCTCCCATTGATTACGGTGGCCTGCAATGAAGATACTTCGGCCACAGATCTTGTCGGCAGATTCCTGATCAAAGGAAATGAAACTGTCTGGCAGGATGGACCTTTGACCAGGGCCGTGCGTTCGGGCGGAATTCTTTATCTCGATGAAGTCATTGAAGCGAGAGAAGATGTTATCGTTCTTATTCACTCGCTCTCAGATTACCGTCGACTTCTTTATATCGATGCACTTGCAGAGACAGTTGCAGCGCCAGCGAGTTTTCAGCTCGTCCTTTCTTACAATCCTGGATATCAAAAATCGTTTAAGGAACTAAAAGCTTCAACGAGACAGCGTTTTGTCGCTCTGAACTTCAATTACCCGAAGGCGGAAAGTGAAGCGCACATTATTCAGACTGAAACCGGAGTGGATGAAAAATACGCCAAGGCGCTTGTGTCCCTGGCCAATAAAATACGTTCTCTCAGCGAGCTTGGACTTGCCGAAAGTGCCAGTACGCGCTTACTAGTCAATGCGGCCCACCTGATATGCACTGGAGTTAATCCACGTCTTGCAGGAGAGGTTGCTGTGGCCAATGCCTTAACAGATGATGCCGATGCAACAAGGGCACTAAAAGATCTTGTAGCGCTTTATTTTTAATTATGGAATTTGATCAAAATTTATTTCTCTATTTTTACAATTTTAACAAGAGACGCAAAGATGCTCAGCTCTTGAAAATAAAAAACGAGAAAGAAGCCGTTGATCTTTCAAGCGTTCTGGATTCTCTCTGCGTTTTTTCCTCTGCGGTTTTTAAGCAGGTGATGGAAATCAGACCATCGGATGATTACCCCTATTTAAGCGGACGCAAATTATTTCTTCCAAAATATATTTCAACTGAGCAGGGAAGCGATCTCAATTACCTGTTCTATAAAATACTTATTCTTCACCTCTATGCCATCAGACAAACTCTGGATGAAAATACGTGGAGTAAAGACATTGAATCTGACCAGGCGATCATTGATCAGCTCAAACCAGGCAGTATCAAATTTCTCCGCGAGCAATTTCCTTCTTATGACGACATGATGAAAACTCTCACCCAATCCTGGGCAGATGAGGATTTTCAAAAAAAGAATGAGCAGGAGAAAAAACAGAGAATACCTACAGGACTGGACAGAAAGATTCTCTGGGGCAGGCTTCCTCAAAAAACGTCCATTATTGCTGCAGACGATACGACACCAGTCATGCGCGAAGCTCTTCCAGATGGGGGAACTGAAAAAGAAAACAAAAACAGTAAACGAATTAATAAAGTTAATTTCGAAGAAGATAAAGAAAACATCGGACAGGATGTTTTTCACCATTTTGAAAAAGTTGAAACTCTCGAAGAATATAAAGGTATCCAGCGCGATGCAGATGGAGCAGATGAACTCGACTCCCACGCCACAGCACTGGATGAGTTAAATCTGGAAGAAGTCACCAGAAGCTCAAAAGGGACTCAATCCATCTATAAAACTGATCTCGATATGGGATTTGAAGTAAGCGATCTTTCTCCTGGAACGCCGGTAGAAATCGTCTCTGTATACAAATATGACGAATGGGACGAAAAAAAACACCAATACAAGAAAGACTGGTGTCAGGTCATGCATGAGAAAATTGAAATGCTTCCTCAAAAAGTGGAGAGAATCAAATCTCATCTCGACTGCCTGAAAGAGCGCCATTACGAAATTGAACGCATTAAAAAAAAGCTGGTTCAGCTTTCTTCAGAAGTTTATATCAAAAAGAAATTATACACCGGCAGACAAATCGATATTGATCACTATATCCGTAATCAATCACTGATCCGGGCCCAAATAAGCGGCGATGGCCGTTATTACCAGGAAGTTGAAAAAAAACACCGCGACATGTGCGTACTTCTTCTTGTGGACAGCAGCCTTTCCTCAGATTCATGGATCCAGAATAAACGCATTCTGGACATCAGTCTTGAGGCCTTGCTTGTTTTTGGAGAAGCTGCAGGAATGCTGGGCGACCCTGTAATGGTCGCAGGCTTTAATTCCAACACAAGAAACGCCTGCCGCTTTCTGGAGTGGAAAACCTTTGATCAGGACTGGTCAGTTTTCAAACGCAAAGTGGATGATATTGTCCCGGAAGGTTATACGCGCATAGGGCCAGCGATCAGACACGCGACTCATTTACTTGAGCAGAGAAAAGAAAAGCATAAAGTATTGCTTCTCATTACGGATGGAAGACCTACAGATTACGACCGCTATGAGGGCTCTTATGGGCTTTCTGACGTTCGAAAGGCCATCCAGGAAAGCGAACTGGCAGGCGTAACAACTTTTGCTCTGGCGGTCGATCCTACGGCCAAGCAGTTCCTTCCCAAATTGTTTGGTCATGGAAATTTTCAGATTTTAATGAATATCCAAAAGCTCCCTGAAATCCTCTCACAATTGTACGTTAAACTTGCAAAAGGAAAATAAATTTTAAGGACCTTAAAAAAGTAACGAAAAACTGTATTTATAAAAAGTGAAGCCAGGTATAAGATAATGTCAGACACTATCAGAGGATTTCTTATGCCAGCTAAAAGAGAGACGCTTTCACTTGAAAAAGTTTTAGAAAATAAAATATCCGACGAATGGTTTATCATTCTCAAAAATTTCATCACAACTAAAAAATATAAGAAGGGCGAAGTCATCATCACTCAGGGAGAACCTGTCAAAGGTTTCTTCTTTATCAATAGCGGTAAAGTCAAAGT
>DAIQAU010000034.1:13537-16306 GCA_036781565.1 Bacteriovorax sp.
CTCAGGGAGAACCTGTCAAAGGTTTCTTCTTTATCAATAGCGGTAAAGTCAAAGTTGTTTCAAGCATCGATGAAGGCAAGGATCGCATTTTGAGGCTCTCTTCGTCCGGAGACCTGGTAGGCCACAGGGCCATTCACGCAGATATTTTTCCCATTTCTGCTATTGCTTTGACAGAAGCCGAGCTTACTTTTATTCCGATTGATATTTTCGTAAAGATGATCCGAAACAATCCGGACTTTGCTCTTTTCCTGATAGATTTTATTGCGACAGAACTCCGCGTATCTGAATACCTTATGAAAAATATGATTCATCAGGAGATACTGAACCGCATTGCCATTATCATTTGTTTTTTAATTGATTCCTTCGGATACGACTCCAATACCAAAGGGCAGTTGTATTTCACGCTCCCAAGATCTGATATGGCCAATATGGCCGGTACGACCTACGAGAGTGTGATTCGCAGTCTGGCGAAACTCGAAGAACTAAAACTCATTAAGCTCGAAAGAAAAAACATTGTGATTCTCAAAGAATCAGCTCTCAGAAATCTAACAGGCAGAATTTAAGTCTTTTTTAAATATGACATATGTCATATTTGCTTTTAGCAATCAGTTGTAAGTTTGTTCTTATGACTGCAAAAATAATAGACAGACCATATTCAGTTTTATTTCTCTTCGGTATTTTATCATCCATTCTTGGTGTATCGATCTGGGTACTGGGCCTTGCAGGATTTCAGTATTGGGCGGATCCTCTCAGCATGCATAAAACGGCCATGTTCGGCATGTTTATGTTTTCTTTCGTTGAAGGATTTATTCTGACAGCTTTGCCGAATTTCACCGGCGGAAGAAAAATTAATCAATTTGAATATCGAATGCTGCTCGCTTTGAAAGGTTTGCAGCTGAGTGCCTTTGTTCTGGATAATTATAAGCTCATGCTCATCTTTTTGATTCTCGATTTTGCAGGGCTGTTAAGTTTTCTTTTTATTCAATACAGACAAAAAAAATCAAATCCACCCCAGAGTTTTATTTTTGTTCCCATTGGTCTTTTGTATGGATTTTCATATTTAATTCTGGAATTGTTTTATGGGAATAGTCTTCCCATGAACACAGCACTATTGCTTGAGTTTGGATTTATTTTGAATATTGTTCTGGGGGTAGGAGCGAAAATTCTTCCTGTTATTCTTGGAAGACTTCCAGCAATGGAAAGAAGTTTTCAAATTGAAAAAAAGAAGCCCGGAGTGACCGAGCACCTGAAAAAAAATATGCATTATTATTTCATGGCGCTTTTAAATATCGCTTTTATGATTCAGATTTTTGGCAGTTATTTTTTTGGCAGCCTTGCCGTTTCGATACTTTTGATTGTGAGTTTTTATCATAAATTGAAAATTTTTGAGCGACCAAAAAACAGGACTCTTTTAACTTTGGGAATCTGGATTGCTCTTTGGGCGATCTTTCTGGGAACGTTTCTCTCCAGTTTTGAAATGTTTTTCGTCTTCGGAAGACATATTTATTTTATCGCAGGGATTTCGTTGTTGACGGTCATGATCGCTTCACGTGTATCGCTTTCTCATGGAGGCTACAGCCTTCATTTTGAATCGACATCAAAAGGTCTTGTCTTTGTCATTGGTCTGGGCGTGGCCAGTGCCTCGTTGCGGTTTATACCGTCAGTGCAATCTTATATCAGCTATGAACACGCATTGATCTGTGCGGGGATTTTATGGATGAGCTCTAATTTATTATGGCTCTTTATGTTTGGAAAAAAAATATATCAACCTGTTTAAGGAGGAATTATGCAGGAAGAAAGTTGTTGTGGTTTAGATAATGTTGTCAGTCTTTCAAAAGACACAATGAAAAATTCAATTGAAGAAAAAATTAAGACGCTCGCTGTAGGTGGAGAGATCCATTTTAAAGGAGATCATGATTTTTCAAAAACATTGATTGAAGTTTTGAATGAGCACTTCAGTGAATTGCCTTTAAAGGCGCGTTTTATGGAAGAGGGGCCATCGAACTGGGTTATTAAAATCAAATACCCGAAAGAGGGAGAAGGTTGTTGCGGCTCTTGCGGTTAGGTCTTTAAGTGACTTAGGTCATTTTTAGAAAAAGAGAACACTGCTATGATTTTTGAAGACAGGCATGCAATAGGGATTCTTATGAAAGAATATATAAGCAAGAAAAAAGTTCCAATGTCAGCAATAGAGACGTGCGATAGCTCATTAAAGAAAACATTCTTTAAAGAGCCGACTACATTGATTTACTACGGACACAGGCCTTTATCTGCCATCTTTATTCATTCTGGTGAAGTCAGAGTTATGAAGAAGAGAAAAATTCTTGAAAGAATCGGTGCTGGAAATTTAATTATGCAGGAAGAATATATCGGGAAAAAAATGTTGAGAGTTGAGCTCGTTGTTGCGGCCTCAACTCTCATTTCATGGGTAGGAGCTGATACCCTTCATCGTCTTGTCTGATTTATTATTTTGATTGTGGTCTCATAACAAGAACGTCGCAAGGTGAGTACTTGCAAAGATAGTCAGCGAGTGAGCTTGCAAAAAATCCTTCCAATCCGTGTTTTCCTCTAGTGGCCAGTACGACAAGATCTGCTTTTTTACTTTCGAGGTAATCTTTAACTGCCACTTCTTTTGAGTGAGAAAAATAACAATGCTTTTCCACTCTATCGTCAGTCAATCCAAGATCTTTTTGAAGTGAGCCCAATAAGTCCAAGACACTTTTTTCAATCTCAGGATATTGATCTTCAGTCGGATAAACGAATGTTGCG
>DAIQAU010000034.1:16406-18631 GCA_036781565.1 Bacteriovorax sp.
GACACTTTTTTCAATCTCAGGATATTGATCTTCAGTCGGATAAACGAATGTTGCGAATTCCATCACGCCTGCCTGAATTTCAAAAGCATGCACGAGGTGAATTTTAGCTCCACTCATATCAATTTTTTTTGCCACTGTTTTTAGAGTATTTAAACTCTCTTCTCTCAAATCTACACACAATACAATATTCTTCATTTTCGTCCTCCATCAGACACTAATACAAAAGGAATATATTTGAAGGCCCACACTAATACGGCAAGGGCCAGGACAATAGAACTATAACCGAGATGGCGCAGATAATGGGTCGGCATTAAAAACGCCGAAATCCTTGTGGCCGCGGCCAAAAGAATTAAAAAGGTCACAACATAAAGACGTTTTAAATTCTCAAGATTTTTATTTTTCGGCCCGTGCGACTGTAAAACTCTGGTTGCAATCAGTAAAGTAAGTAAAACAAGACCGCTGAAGAAGAAAGCGTGGCTGGCGTGAATAAAACCGTCTTTCCAGAAGGCCTTCAGGAAGAAACTAAGCACGATAAACCAGCATGCAGTCCAGATGCAATAAGTGAGAGCTGTGCGGTCTTTGGGAAGTAAAAAAAGCTTCCAGTAGAACAAAGAAATACCTGCCACAATAAATGAACGGACAAAAATTCCGAATGGTTCAGGAAAAAAATAACTCACGACAAATAAAATAATCAAACCGTAAAAATGAAGAGGAACTGTCAGCAAAAAAGGTTTTGCATTTTCATAGTGACTGCGTTGAGTCTGCACAACTTCCACATGACCTAAGATACCTGGAATAAGCCTGCTGCCCACTCCAAGAATGATGGCCGCAAGAGAACCTTCGTAATGAAGGGCCTTAAAAGATGGTTCCGGATGAATCGAGCAGACGATGGCCGAAATGATCCATAAAATAAACCCGGCAAAAATAAAAAGAAAAGAATAGGGTGGGTTTTCTTTTCGTTTTAAAATGCGCGTGAATAAAAAGCTGACTAAGATAAATGCCTGAAGAGCAGAAAAGAGAAAAGCAAATCTTTCAATGTTGAGATATGCTGATATCAAGCCCAGAACGGTTGTGATAAAAAAGAAAAATATTTCGTACGAACGCGCCGTAAATGTTTTAGAAAATTTGGGAACAGCGGTCATGAGAAAGCCCGCAATAAAGCTGGCACTGAAACCGTTGAGCATAAGATAGCGATGGACCTCTACAGGGTATTGAGAGGGATTCCACAGCATCGGAAGCCAAAGGAGAGTTCCCCAAAGAAGATAAAGGATTCCAAGCGGGAAAAATAATCTGTAGGGTTCTTGTGAGGCGCTAGCGAAATAGTCCTTCATATTTTTTGATCCTAATTTGAAAAAGGCAATTAAAGTATGACTCAAATCATTAGTATGTAAATAGCTATGGGAGAAAGTTAAACATGGAAAATCAATCTTCGCAGTCATCTGCAGTACGAAAAATACATTTCTGTTACGGCCACAGAGTTATGGGACATGAAAATAAATGTGGAACTTTGCATGGTCATAATGGAATCCTATGGATTCATGCCAAACCTTTTCACGATCTTGATTCAATCGGCCGCGTAGTCGATTTTTCAGTGTTAAAAGAGATTGTCGGCGGTTGGGTTGATGAGCATTGGGATCACACGATGATTATCTACAAGGAAGATAAAAAAGTGATAGATGTCCTAAAAGAGGCCCCTGGCTTCAAATCTACCTTTGTCCTTGACCGCAACCCGACAGCGGAGAATATGGCCGCCTATTTGCTTGATGAAATTTGTCCGGTTTTATTGAAAGGCAAAGGAATTTACGTAGATAAGATCGTTTTTTATGAGACAGAGAATTGCTTTGTTGAGCAAACAACATCGCTAAGTTATGAGTTGATTAGGCAGAAGTATAATTAAAATTCTTTCAATTTATGATGGATATCATATTTTAAAAGCTGTTCCAGGCCGATACTGCTCTTAGGTTAATCATCGTCAGACAGGCGAGATTGAACGAATAGTATTTTCTTAACAATCGGAACAGAATTATGAAAACATCAAAACTTCTCAAATCAGCTCTCTTAGGTTCTTCACTTATGATGTCGGCTGCCTTTTCACTGAGTGCAGCAGATTTGCCTGTTGAAAATGCCATTTTGACAGATGCTCCCAATGTTCCACCAGTGATCGAGCGTTCTTCAGCTGCACTCGTGAAAGTTGAATTGGAAGTCATTGAAAAAGTCGGCAAGCT
>DAIQAU010000035.1:0-6137 GCA_036781565.1 Bacteriovorax sp.
CAAAACTTTCCATTCGATATGAGATTTATGCTGAAATTTATCAGCTAGAGATTGAATGACTAATCCCATTGTCTTGCGATAGTTCACTTCAACCAATGGATAAAGTTTAAGTTGCCCATTGTCTCTGTAAATGAAAGAATCTATTTGAACATTGGAAACTGCACCAAGCTCCATGTATTTTTCAGCAATCTTTAAAGTCACGTCTTCCAGTTCAGACAAATCAAAACTGTATCTTTCCAGAATATATTTTTTAAACTTATCCACATTTTCTGAACCGGCTCCGCCGAGAAATCCACCAGTCTGTGAATTAAAATTCTCTACCATAAATTGTCTTTGAATTTTTTTCTTCTCAATAACAAACGTAGTTCCGATATCAAAAATCCTCTCATAAATAGGTTCCAACAACGCCGGCGAGGAAAGTATTTTTTCAATCGCACTTTCATTCAATGCCTGCTGTTGAAAATGGTAGTGACCGATACCACTGAAACTATGCGGTCTCTTAATGATCCAGTTTTCTTTGAAAGGAAATTTTTGCAAATGAATTTTTAATTCGTCCAGAGAACTGACGATCGCTCCTTCATGAAATCCCCATCCGAACTCAAGCCCAAGTTTAGCTGAAGTAATTTTGGAATTCAGCAGCTGTTCAGTTTTGAAATCATGGTGGCTTCCCCACCAGAAGTTAAAATTCTGAGCGTGCGGATTGAAATCAGGGATGGAAAATCCCAGACTCTTCAAATGTTCCAGATATTTTTTTTCATAATCTTTATAATTTTTTAGAATGCATTTCTCTTTTTCGATAAGAAAAAAAACATATTCGAATTCACGGATTATTCTTTTTGAAGCTGAGGAGTCTGCGCTGTAAACAGGATCAAACAAAGAAGACTCGTAATCAAGGTCCACTTTGTATGTTTTCATTTACCAGTTCTTCCGGTTAGTGACTCGAAATTCATCACGATAATTTTCCAGGCTCGTAATGAAGGCTTCATCCAGCCCCGCTCGTACCCGTGATTCACGGTTAAAATGAATTCCCTTGGATCTCGCAGGAGTCATTAGCCCAGGCAGATGAGATGAAAAATAGGACCACAAATCACGGTCTCCTTTCCAGGCATTCAACCAATGAGCGCCGAGGGCCACATGGGAAATTTCATCTTCAAAAACAGTTTTCATTATTTTCGCCGTTTCGAAATCTTCGACATCTTTAAACGATTGTTCGTAAAAAAGAGCAAAATCGAGGTTGGCCGATTCAAAACCAAGGGCCATGGCCGAATAAAAATGGCTTGGCGTTTTTAGCTTGTCCATTGAGCGCCAGAAGAAATCGTTGAGCGGAAAGTCGCCCAACTCCATTTTGAAATCGTTCATCCGGTGCATGTAGAGCTTCAAATGCTTTTGCTCATCCTGAATGGTTTTAATCAGCCCTTTTTTAAACTGTATCATTTCAGGTGTGGTATCGGGGTAAATCAAAAGAGCTGCGGCCATCATTTCAATTGCGAGCAATTCATGGTTCGCAAAAAAATGGAGGGCCAGCCCACGCTTGTCTTCAAGATGAAAACTGGTATTGCGGGGAAACTTTACCTGCTCGTTATTGAATTTTAAACGCTCAATACGACCAGGATTTGCCGGAAGGACATAGTCCTCCAGGCTCTGTTCGTATTCAACATTCTTGAGTGGTATTAATTTATCTTCCAGCGTGGCTCCTTCAAGAAGGATTCGCGCATACTCTCTGTAATTCATCGTTATCTTTTTGGTTTTCCGCCGCCAGACTTACCATTAAATTTACGTTTTTTGGAAGGCTTTCCTTGTCTGAAATTGCTTTTTGTCGATCCTACAGCAGAGGCCAGGTTCGATTGTCGCTCCCCTTGAGGTCTTCCACCACCGCCACCTCTGCGTGGAAATGGTCTGCGAGTAAATCGTCTTTGTTGAAAGCATTCTTCACAGATAGGAAATTTAGCACCTTCGGGAAGTTTGCATCCACAGCTCGAACAAGTCGGAGTGATCTTATCTGAGAGAAGTGTATTTAATTTTTCAATGGCCAGAAGTTTGTTTTCAAGAAGATCCTGTTCATCAAACTCAAAATTCTTTCCGTTAAAATGTCGCGCGAGCCACTGATAAAGCTCGACACATTTAATTGTCGTTTCAAGATAATCAATCTCATTTGACTGATGATTAATATGTTCATTTGGAATCGTTTCATTCGTCACGAACTTCTTAAGGATCCAGACATAATATTGAACGTGCTCGAGCAAACCAAGGTTAACCGGGGCACAGGCAAAGCCAAAAATTTCTGCCGAACTCAATGTGTGGTTGTAATCGATGTCTTCAACTGTTTCAGCAAGTTCAATCATCTCTTTCAAATCAACACAGTAAAAAGGCTTCGTAAAAGTCATTGTGTTGAAAAGTCTGAGGAACTCAGAAAGTCTCAAGACTGGAAGGTTGTGCGATGACAGCGCATTGTTAACTTTGGTAAAAATATCCAGGTCCGGACCAACCATCGATTGAGTCTGTTGCTCCAGCGTTGACTGAAGAGCATTTTCAATATCTGCAAGACCCTCTTCAACTTTCTGAAGACAAGTCACCTTACCAACAGGAAACCTTTGAAAACGACCGGCACGACCGGCAATCTGCTTGATCTCGCTGACTGTTATCGGATGCTCCTGAGAGTTAATGTGTTTCGTAAGAGTTGAAAAAACAATTCTTTTAATCGGCAGGTTCATCCCCATAGAAATGGCATCTGTCGAAACAATAACGTCTGTAATTCCTTTGTCGAATTTTCTCGCCTGCTCTCTGCGAACTTCTGGAGAAAGCATTCCGTAGATAATTGAAACTTTAAATCCAACTTGTTCAAGATCATATTTGTATTTCAACGCATTTCTGCGCGAGAAAACAATCAGGGCATCATGTTTTTCAAGTTGAGCGAGAGTAATTGGTCTTTGCTCAACATGAAGCTCAGTCATGCGTTCATAGTTTCTGACTTCAAGCTCATCGCCGCACAGATCGACAATCTGTCTGACGAGATCGAGAACTGATCCATCACCGCAAACATGGACTTCAAAAGCGTGAAGATTGACCAGCGCTCTTGTCCACGCCCAGCCTCTTTGCTTATCAGTAATCATTTGAATTTCATCGATGACGGCACAGGAAAATTCCTCGTTGAGTTTCGCCATCTCAATTGTCGATGAATAGTGAGTTGCATCTTCAACTTCAATAACTTCTTCGCCAGTTAAGAGAGTTGTCTTTACACCTTTGGTATTCATCGTATCGTACAACTCAGCAGCGAGAAGACGTAGCGGAGCCAAATAACATCCCTTGCGCGCTTTCACCAGTGCTTCAATAGCGTGATAGGTTTTTCCTGAATTGGTAGGCCCCATATGATAAATAATCTTGCGGGGAATTTTTCTTGCGTGAGAGTGAATCCAAAATTGTCCCAGGTATTCCTGAAGAATGTTGGAAGAAATATCCTTTCTCTTCAGGACAAGAATCGATTTAATAAGTTTCTTAAATTCGGCTTCCAGATATTTCTCATTTCTCCAGATATTGCTCGAAAGTTGTTTGAAAAAACGTGTGTATTCTTCATCGCTGACAAGATCCAGCGATAAACTTTGCTCCCCAAGAACTTTATGGAAAAACAAAACAAGATTTTGAGAATGCTTGTAAGCAATATCTCCAGGATAAGTAAAAGTATCTTCTGTCAGTTGCTTTATTTGCGCTTCCAATCTGTTTAACGAAGATTTTTTAAGCTTAAATTGTGCCTGTTGAAATTTGCGATCAAGAGTTCTCAGAAGGTTCTGGTAATGAACGTTGACGGCAGCGATGCCTTTATCGACGCTGGAATTAACAGTCTCTTCAATCTTTGATTTTGTATCATTGATAGCGGCCACGCATTCGTCATAAACGAGTTCACGGACGCGGGTTCTGAAATCTGCAAGACATGAAACACACTGACATGAAAGTGTGGCCTGTTTGATTTCAAGATTAAAATTTTCTTTAACAAGAGTTTGAGTTTCGCTGTGGCTGCGCTCTTTATCTTCGCTCCACTTTTTTAAAACCGCATAATGCAAATCTAAAACAGCAGGGTTTAATCCCCCATCCTGACCGAAATAGAAAATTTCTTTTTCAGGCATTAAACAGTCATCGATAAAGATCAGAGAAATAATATTGTCTCTTTGAAGAAACTCAAAGAAGTTTACGTATTCAGTATTAAAGATCCCGACCAGCGAGGGATTCTTTTTGAAATTATTCCATAATGTGGTTTGAACTTTCTCAACAAAATCTAAAACGATTGAAGCATCTTCGTTAGTACGAAGGTAATCGTCGTTTTCTGCAAAAGAGTGAATTTTAATGAGAGTTTTTCTTTCAGTGTCGAGGAAGTTGCGAATCGCTTGGTAATCTGGGAGAGCGGGAAAATCAGTCGTACTCAATTAAAAAAATCCTTTTTTAAGTTTATACGACTGATTCTAACGTATCTGTAACACTAAATCTAATAACTATCGAATATTCTGGCGATCAAGCTCAACAATAAAGGCAATGGCCATCTTCGCAAATTTAACAGCGTGGTTCGCGTTATTGTTCGACACAGTCAGTGTATCGTTAGCAGTGTGGATCTTATGATTCATAGTATCCATAGTCGCTTCAAATGGCATTGAAGTCGGGTATCCTTGCGTGTACCAAGACGCGTGATCTGAACAGCCGTAACCGCATTTATCAAACCCCCACTTAATTCCTGGAACATAGTGATCAATAATGGCACCGACAAATTTATTTTGTTCTTCGTTCGTGTAATCAGTCATCATCACGATATCAAACTCATTGCTTCCTTTGAAGTTCGTCATATCAAGTTGCATTACGCCGATAACCGGAACATTTCTCTTTTTAAAATCGCGGGCAATTTCTTTAGAGCCAAGTAGACCTACTTCTTCAGCAGCATACGCCATGAACTTAATAGTCTTTTCTGGTTTATAAGAATTTTCTACAAGAACGCGGATAACTTCAGTCACTGTAGAAATTCCTGAAGCGTTGTCATCCGATCCTGGAGCACGTGCCGTGCTACCGCCCATATATCCGTTGATAGAATCCTGGTGTCCGCCCAGAACAATAGTTTCGTCAGTTTTGCCTTTGATTGTGAGGATAACAGAAGGTTGATCCCATTGAGAATGAGGGAAGAACTCAACAGTCGCGTCGTTTCTGTTTTTTACAAGATTAGACCAGGTGTCTCTGATCCATGTTGCAGATTTTTTACCGAATTCGCCTTTGTAATAACGATTTTGGAAAGATGAAAGCGATGTAATTGTCGCAAAAATATTTTCCGGTTTCGCCTGATCAATCATTGGCTTAACCAAAGTGTCCTGATCGATTTTATAAGAAGCAAAAGTATTATTTTTAGCGTACCACTGGCTTTCCTGAGAATTCAAAAAACCATTCGCTTCAGTTTCATCTTCGTGAAGCATGAAACCACCACAACGCTTAAATTCTCTATGCATGAAAACTGAAAGCCATGGAAGTGCATCTTCATCGATTTTTACAACGCTGATACCGTCTTGAGATTGAATTTCTTCAACTCTCGGACCAAACTTTTTTTCCGTGAAATTTAAAGCATCCGTGCCAATGGAAATAAAAACTTTTTTGTCTGTTTCCTTAACTGGTGCAACTTCTGCCATTGCCACCGCCGAAAAAAGAACAGTACCGGCCAAGAGTGAGTTAATTGATTTTTTCATAATCGTTTCCTATGTAGTGAAATCATCCGTGATATGAAAATTGTCAGGAAATAATTCTGATTTGTCTAATTTTCTATCCTTTTCTATTCTTACTTCTTAGAATAAAAGCACTCAATTATCAGGAGCTGACGCAATGATTTCAACATGGCTAACGAAAACTTTCGACATAAAATACCCGGTGATCCTGGCGCCGATGTTTCTTGTGAACAATACTGAAATGCTGATTGAAGCTTTCAACAGCGGCATTATGGGCTGTATCCCGTCTCTGAATTTCAGAACGACAGAAGAATTGGAAGCTGCAATGAAGCTTCTTACTGAGAAATGTCAGGGAAAATTCGGAGTAAATCTCATAGTAAATAAGTCAAATATTCACGTCAAAGACCATTTGGATGTGCTCGAAAGAAATCCTCCTGCCTTTGTTATTACATC
>DAIQAU010000035.1:6237-7438 GCA_036781565.1 Bacteriovorax sp.
TCTCTCGCTCTTGGGGCCGAAGGCGTTTCCATCGGTTCACCGTTTATTGCAACGGTTGAATCGGGAGTTTCTGAAGAATATAAAAAAGCGGTGGTTGATTACGGAGCCGAAGACATCGTCATGTCGACAAAAATTTCGGGAACACCATGCTCAGTCATCCGGACACCTTATGTAAAAAAAATCGGAACTGATCAAAACCTTGTCGAGTCGTTTTTAAGTCAAAATAAAACCGCAAAAAAATATGTGAAGATGCTGACTTACTACAAAGGAATGAAAGCCGTAGAAAAAGCTGCTTTTGCGGCCACCTATAAAACTGTCTGGGTTGCTGGTCCATCAATTGAGTTCGTTCACAAAATTGAGCCACTGAAAAATATTGTTGAACGTATTATGAGCGAATACCAGAAAGCCTTTGAAGACCTATGCAAAAGAAATCAATCTTAATCAGAAATCCAGAATTTTTTAAACTTTATCTCGCCGGACTTTCATCCGAGCTCGGTTCATTTATCACTGATACGGCGATTATGCTTTTTATTTTCGCTGTCAGTAATCAGAATAAATCTTATCTCGGCATCTCGCGGGCTATTTTCCTCTTCTGTTTTACATTGGGAAGTCTCGTAGGTGGTCCGCTCGGGCTGAAATTTAACAAAAGAAATCTGCTTATTTTTTCAGAAGTCATGCGCATCCCGGTCATCATCAGTCTTTTATTTATACACAATATTTTTTACGTCATGATCGCCAATGGTTTGATTGGAATGTTCACCGGACTATACAATCCCTCAAGACAAACACTCATCAATGAAATTGTTCCCGAAACTGAAATTAAAGAAGCCAATTCGTTGTTTGGAACAACCATGGCCGTTCTTCACTTGGGTGGCCCACTTATCGGTGCAACTCTCTACAGTTATTTTCACGGGATCAGGGAAGTTTTGACGATTGATCTTCTGACTTATGTTCTAGGCATACTTCTGTTAATGAGGATTCGTTTTCTCTACGTACACGCTCATGATCAGAAAAAAGAAAGTTCATTGATACAAGATTTTGTTGAAGGTTATCGCTATATTCGTTCAAGAGAAGATCTCACTATGATGTTGAGTTTTACTCTGATGGTGGGCTTTTGCATCGGTATTCTTGTCCCGCTTCTTTTTCCTTTTATCGTTGAAGTTCTTCACAAAGGAGAACAGGAATACGGAATTAATATTTC
>DAIQAU010000035.1:7538-11791 GCA_036781565.1 Bacteriovorax sp.
CTTTTATCGTTGAAGTTCTTCACAAAGGAGAACAGGAATACGGAATTAATATTTCGTTGTTTGGTCTTGGAGGAATTGTCGGTGGGTGGTTGTCGGGTTATCTGAACAGAAGATTTCGTGCTGCCAACCTTTTCCTTAGCGGAATCATCGCCGAAGCCGTTCTCATGCCCGTCTGGATCAGGACAACTGATTTCTGGCTAAACTGCTTTGTCATTTTCGTTTGGGGAATAATGGTGTTTATTCGCATACCTTCTCAACTCAACTATATTTCAGCCAACGTTCCCAAGGAATACATGACAAGAGTTTACTCATTTCTGGACCTTGTCTTCGTTGTGCCGAATATATCTGCTGGTATCATCGTGGCCCTGATAGGAAATAAACTCTCTACCTTCGAGATTTTGAATTATACCTCGATATTCTTTATAATATTAGTAGGAGCTGGACTGAAGACAAAAGGAACAAAAAGCCTACTGTCCAGATAAGAGTATGAGAGCATTCTTATTACTCGCTCAGATCACCTTTTTCTTTTTTATCAATGTCGGCGCAAAAACTCATTTTGTACCAAAGCCGGCGATGCTTAACCCAGAAATTAAATTTCTCGATTTAAAATTAAAAAAAGAACTGAGCGACAAAAAATTATCTCCACACAGAAAATACACACTGGCAATCCTCGCGGCCCGCGAACTAAAGCAACTAAATCATAGCGACAAAGCGCTGGAGTTTTACAAGCTCGCCAATGAACTGAGTGTTGGTGAAAATAAGAATGAAATAGACTTCGCTCTTTCAAAAAATTCAGTTAAAAACCATTCGCTGTTTTTTTATGAAGTAAATTTAAAGCAATTGCTGAAAAATAAATCGTATGAAAAAGCGTTATTGAGCATGGACCCGGAAAAATTAAGCAATCCGGAAAATACACAGTACAAAATCATCTATGATTTACTCAATGTAAAAATAAGAAAAACGTCAGTGAAAAGATTGCACTGCCTGGATGACTTTCAGAAAAACCCTGAAGTTTATCAATACACTTATCTGATGTGCGATATGCTCAGCGAATATCTTCGCATTGGAAAAATTCCAAATTATCACATTAAATTGCTGGAAGAATATTTTTTCAAGCACGACCTGAAAGAACGTTATCTTCTTCAGGTCGCAAAAGATTTAAAAGCTTCGCTTTAATTAAAAGCGAATTCCGCCTTTAACCATAAATGCATTCGAGCGATTGTCAAAATTGCGTTCGTATTCGATCCCAAATGTATATCTGTCAGTCATTCTCTCAACTGAGGCGAAAGCTCTGCGCTCTCCACCCGGCAGAAAAGAAGGCATATCTCTTGTGACAGGCATCGATCCACCGGCCGTAGCCCGGATTCCTCTGCCATAATCTTCGTAAGAAGCTTTCGCAACAATGCTAGTCCCGTAATTTTTCATGACAATAGCGGTATCAATAAGCGCTCGTGAATCATCTGTAATAGCATGGCTTACACCCGTTTTAACAACAATGCTGTCGTTCACTGCAACTGTTTTATCTCCACTGGCAACATGATTCCAGTCAGGATAAAAAGTCGCGTACACTTTTCCGTCAACGACTGTTTTTCCGTCATTAAAAGAAGCTGTGCTTTTTACGCCGGCATAAAAATCAGCACTGGCATCGAGTTCACGCGTGGCCGATTTATTATAATTTGTTGTTCTGCTGGATTCAGTTGAGTTATACATCAGGACTTCCGCGTTTCCACCTGCAAAAACATTTGATTCCGTATTCGCAAGTTTTAACTTAGGAGAACTGAGCTCTAAATTCGTTCTTGCGTACAACTGATCCTGTTCAATGCGAAGAAGACTCTTATTTCCTTCCAGCTTTGAATAGGAAGCCCCCCACCCCATTGACACATATTCGTTTGGAGAAGAGTTTTTATAAAGGGCCACGCCGTAAAGATTTTCACCAGTCGACGTTGTCCCGGTAAAAAGATTACCGTCAACATAAGAACTGCTGAACCCTACTTTGTTGAGTTTGAAATTTCGCTGATTAAATTCGCGTTCGATATCTCCACCGGCCGTATCCTTTAACATCTGGGCAACTTCAGAAGGAACTCTTGTGACCGGCTTACCGTTAGAATCATAAATGCTGTAACCTAAACCATGATCAGGCATAGAAGTATCCTGAATCAAGGCTTCTGTTCCTGACCCTTTTTTCATTTCAGTCGTTTCTGCATAGTTAAATTTAACAATTTTTCCCGTAGCAGGATCTTCAGAAATAACGACAGCATGTCTTCCACTGAGCGTTTTATAACCGACAACATAATTATGATTAAATCCAAGTTCTTTTAAGAATTGAGTTTGAGCTAAAGCAATGTCGCGACAGATACCACCGGGTTGACCGCTTTTAATTGAATCCAGCAACTCTACAGTATCAATGTATTCACCCCGCGCTTTATCGCCGGCATCACGACGAGCATAGTTGTAGAGGTTCCCCATATAACCGCCGAGCTTGGAGACTAGGGCGATTTTTTGTTCACTTGAAAGTTTATCTTTTGCTTCAGAAAGAGTTTTTTGCCATTCAGTTGAATTGCTGATGAGGCGCTGGAACGCCATCTCTTTCATGAGAAGTCCGCTTGGCAGTTCACTTCCTAGATAGGATTTAGCGTAATCATTCAGTAATTTTTCTTTTTCAGAAAGAGAAAGTTTGCTTAAGTCTTTTCCAGGATTGGCCTGTTTGTACTTTGCTTCAAGAGCAGAGACGGAATAAATATCCCAGGCTTTTTTATTCCCTTCATTATAAAGCTTGCCCATATAGGCAATGTAATCGTCGCTCATAAAACGACCGAGAGCATTTTGTTCAAATTTTTTATCGCTGGTAAAAACGACTGCTTCGAGAGAAAAAGAACGATTATCGACTCTTTGTTCAAGCTGTCGGTCTGCGTCTGTCGTTTTCTGTTTATCGCAATCTTTTTTAGATTTCACAGCATTCAGATGTTGTCTGGTCGTATCATCTAAATTCGCGAGGGCCTGCATTTGGTCTGCTTGTTGTGTTGTTAATTGGAACTCGCGGTTGGGCATAGGATTCCCACCTGGAGATTTTAAAACGACATCTCTCACATCTTCAGTAAAAAGATAGAGCTTATCCATCTCATCGCCTGCATGAAGAGCAGATACTTGGGTATACAAAACAAAAAATAAAAGTTTTTTATTCATAGCGACTCTATCGGCGCTTTTTTCTAAACCATTAAACGGATTAACCGATAGAATCAGTATGAAATATTCTTTAACATTTAAAACTTATCTTATGGGGACAAAAATCCTGATCAAGATTAATCTTTAGAACAAAATGAGTACCAAAAAGAAGCTTGATTCTTCAAATGATTTGCATGTTCTGCTTGATTCTATCTATTGTCTGCACAGAATCGGTGACCATGATGCAGCTTCAGTTGCTCTCGATGACTGTGAAAAATGGCTCCATGATCATCACGACTTAAAACATGTCCCGATGGTGCTAAAACTCATCGGAGCCTACCATCAGAACACTTTATCGACTCATCATTTTTCTTCACTCAAATCAATTCAGGAACAAGTTTTAAATCTGGATAATCCGCTTTACTGCGGATGGATTCATTTTTTACAGGGATATTTTTTAAAACAAGAAGACGCTTTGAAAAAAGCAGTTCAATTTTTCAGTACTGGAGAGCACTTTCACGAATTGCTCGAAGTATACTATTGGATGGATAAATTTCGCTATCTCCCTATGGATGAAAAAGTACAAAGCTTTGTGCGCCTGTACCCTATCGATTCTGTTTTCTCTTTTCTTATGGGCAATAACTTTTTTGGGAATACTATTGAACCTAAAACAGCTGTTGAACGTATCCAGCTTGGCAATTACGAACACCATGAAGAAGATTTCGATTGCTGGCTTGTAAAGAATAAATCATTCATTCCTTCTCATTATAAAAATGTTCAATGTGAAGAAGAAAATTTCCTGGATCTCTATTCTGGACTGATTAATGATCGTGGAGAATTCAGTTATCTGCTTATTTCTGAATTAAACTGCCTTTCATTTCTCATTGCCAGTCAGCTTATAGGAACGACTCTCCAGTCGATCGCGGATTTTCTGGGAAAAACCGTTGAAGAAGCAAAGGCCCTGATAAATTCCTTAATTAAAATGGGGATTCCTGTCGTTCAGGAAAATGAAATTTTCAGACTCAACTGGACGTCAAAACCAACAATGATAATTCCAAGGACACTTAAAGTCCGCGGACTTCAGGAATTTG
>DAIQAU010000035.1:11891-18108 GCA_036781565.1 Bacteriovorax sp.
AAACCAACAATGATAATTCCAAGGACACTTAAAGTCCGCGGACTTCAGGAATTTGTCAAAAAGAGGAAAAAGCATTTTACCAAAGCTCAATTAATAGAGTTGCTTCAGTTAACCCAGTTTGGGGCGGAAGCTCTGCTGAAGAAATGGGCGCTGGCCGGTTTTATCCGGCCAAGCGAAGGTTCAGATAAAGTGATTATCTGGAAATTTGTCTAATTCGTTTCGTTCAATTCACAATCTAAACTTGCATGTTCTTTTTTATAATCAAGTGTCAGAGATAAACTTCTCTGTCCGTAATCCTTAATCGAATAGCTCATCGTTTTAGGGCCACCTTTCAGGTATTCGATGCTCACAGAATTCACTCGTCCTTCAATGACAGTTCCTTCAAAGTGCACACCATTGTGATCCTGTGCAATTGTCGCCATGGCATATTCGTTCACAGGTGCTTCGAGAACAAGCACCTGTGTTTTAGCTAAAAGAATACATTTAAAAATTGTTGTGGCGATCATTTCAATAACCCCGCTCTTCTGAGTAGAGCATCCGGATTAGGCTCCTGACCTCTGAAGGCCACATAAAGTTTCATCGGGTGAATGCTGCCGCCTTGAGAAAGAACATTGTTCTTAAAACGGTCGGCCACTTCGCGGTTGAAAATTCCTTTTTGCTTGAAGAATTCAAAGGCGTCTGCATCGAGAACTTCCGCCCATTTGTAAGAATAATATCCAGCAGAGTATCCACCGGCAAAAATATGAGAGAAGGCAGTTGAAATGCTTGTGCCTTTTACAGAAGGAAGGAAATCCATCTTCGCAGTGATATCTGATTCAAACTTCTCAATGTCTTTAATCGCCGATGGATTTGCTGAATGCCATCCCATATCGACTGAAGCAAAACTTAACTGACGAAGAGTTGCTCTTCCTTCAAGGAAAGAAGACGAATCTTTAATTTTTTTAATGAGGTCAGCAGGAATTTTTTCGCCTGATTCATAGTGTTCAGCAAAAAGATCAAGACATTCTTTTTCGTAAGCCCAGTTTTCCATGATTTGAGAAGGAAGTTCAACGAAGTCCCAATAAACATTTGTTCCTGATAGAGATTCGTATTTTGTATTGGCAAGCATTCCGTGAAGTGCATGGCCGAATTCATGGAAAAGCGTTGTCACTTCATCAAAACCGAGAAGAGAAGGTTTTGTCGGTGTTGGTTTAGTGAAGTTGCAGACGATCGCAATATGTGGACGGACATTCACGCCATTGGCAATTTTTTGTCCACGGAAGCTTGTCATCCAAGCGCCGTTTCTCTTTCCAGCTCTTGGGTGAAAGTCAGCATAGAAAACTGCAACGTGATTGTTTTTTTCATCGAGAACTTCATAAGTTTTTACATCCTGATGATAAACAGGAATATCGTTTCTCAATTTAAATGTGAGACCATAGAGTTTTGTGGCGACTTGAAAAACACCATCAATAACTTTTTCCAGTTTAAAATATGGACGAAGCATTTCATCGCTGATCTGAAATTTTTCATTTTTCAGTTTTTCAGCGTAATACATGTTGTCCCATTTTGAGTAATCGGTGATGCCATCAATTTTCTTCGCGTACTCTTTCAGCTCTTCCGTTTCCTTTTGCGCGGCCGGAGTTGCATGATTCACGATATTTTCAATAAAAGTCTGAACTGTTTTTGGGTTTGAGGCCATGCGCTCTTCAAGCACGAAGTGTGCGTGAGATTCGTATCCTAGAAGTTTTGCTTTCTCATAGCGAAGCTGAGCAATTTTTTTAACGATGTCCTGGTTATCTGTGGCGTCGCCATGGAAACCTTTTGTAGAGTTTGCCAAGAACAATTCTTTTCTTAGCGCTCTGTTTTTAGCGTAAGTAAGAAAAGGAATTACACTCGGGTACTGAAGAGTGAAAACCCATTTCCCTTCCTTATCTTTTTCTTTAGCAGTAAGTGCAGCCGCTTCAACAACATCTTCTGGAAGGCCTTCAAGATCTTCTTTCTTCTCAACGACCATCATGTAGTCATTGGTTTCTTTTAGAACGTTATCGCCGAAGTGCAGGCCTAGAGTTGAAAGTTCTTTTGAAATTTCTCTCAATTTATTTTTATCATTCTCGTTTAAAAGGGCACCGTTGCGGACAAAACTCTTATAATTTTTCTCAAGAAGCATCATCTGCTCTTGATCAAGATTGAATTTCTCCTTGTTGTCCCAGACTTTTTTGATTTTTGAGAAAAGAACTTCATCCATGCTCACGTCATTTCCAAACTCAGTCAGAAGTGGAGAAATTTCCTTTGCATATTTTTGAATATCGTCATTCGTTTCAGCGCTATGAAGATTAAAGAAAACTCCCGAAATTAAATCCAGTTCAGGACTGCTGTTTTCCAGAGCTTCAACGACATTGCTGAAAGTTTCAGATTCTTTATTGTTTTTAATGTCTTCAATTCGTTTCTTTGCGATTGAGATCGCGTCTTTCAATGCAGGCAAATAATCATGCGGAGAAATTTTATCGAAGGGAACTGTTTCAAAAGGTGTGTTGAATTTTTGCAATAAAATGTTAGTCATTATCATTTCTCCTATTTAATTTGCAGATCGTACTGTATTTCACTTTTTCCGGTAGTTGTGGAAATTTCCGTTTGTGGAATTCCCAACGTTTTATTTTTTTCGTTAAGGTCTTTAATCACTGATCCCAGGTTCAGCCACTCTCCTCTTTTGAGAAGATATTCCGAGGCGGTGCCGCCTTTTCCTCTGTCGTAAAATGAAAACTGCAGACTGGCCTTATCAGCACCAATTAATCGACAAAGTACTTTTAATTTTTCAGTACCGGCCTCAAGCTCTCCTGCAATTCCCTGACCGACTACAAACTCTATCGTGCTTGAGTTGAGAGATGTTTGTTCGGATTTCTTTACTGAATTCTTTACTCCAATTTTCACTGAATTCGTATCGCTCATACTTTTCGTTGTCGTCTTTAATGAAAGATTGCAGTGCTCGAGGTCGGCCGGAGCCGCTTCGTGATTGCGTTTTAGATTGTATCGCCCGGCCAGAAACTTCTCAAATAGTTTTCCTCTATCGACCGATGTAACGATATCAATGCAATGATCGTCTTCTCTGAGATTTACTGTGTCCTTTGGAAGCAAGAGAAAGGAAATAGACTGCTGAACGTTGCCCAAACGGACATTGTCTTCAAAACAGAAGGTATTAAGATCCGTTTGTGCGAAAAGCTTTGCGCACGAAAAAAGAACACAAAGGGAAACGAGTAGCTTACTTAGTCGGTAAATGGCTGTCGCCTTTTTGATGATGAATAAATTCATCAGACGTTTTGTATGCACAAAGATCAAGTGTAGTTTTAAATTGAAAAGATTTTGGCAATTGCCCTTTTTTCTCGAGATCTTCGCAAGTACAGGCAAGTGTCTTCATGAAATCGAAAAATCTTTCGCTTGTTTGCGGACTCATCAAATGCTCCATCTGACATGAATCGTGATGAGCAGTTTCATCATCAACACCGACGAAGTCGCGAAGAAAATAATAAAGCAAAGTACGTGATGAAAGAATGCGATGAACTTCTTCGTGTCCCAAATCAGTGAGGACGACAAATTTGCAATCTTCTTCTTCCTGAATCAGTCCTTTCTTTTTTAAGTTGTTCAACATGGTTGAAACAGAACCTTTAGTTAGGTCAAGATCGCGGGCAATATCCGTTACGCGCGCAAAACCGCGGTTTTCCTTCAACTTATGAATAGTCAAAAGATAGTGAACCATTGAATGGGATAGGTCGTTTTCTGATGTTTCTTTCATTGTTATCCAGCGAGTTTGCTTTTTCTAAAAATTGTTTTCTGTCTCAAATTGTATTCATGAAAGTATCAATTTAGCCTTTTCCCGTAAAGGGGAAGATGCCTTTAAAAACAGGCAGTAAAATCAAACGATTACAGTGGCGAGAATGGAAGATATCCTATTGATTTTATAAGTTTTCCAACGTGACCATTTTTGCCTCTCAACGCTGTTTTTGAGCCTTATAGTAGAATAGAGGGATATGAAGACACTAAGCCTGATTTCTTTACTCCTCGTGTCCGCTCAGCTCGCTGCGCAGACAGTAGTTACTCCAACGGCCGCAAACAGCAATGCTGACGGGTCGATTTCCGCGTCAGGAGAAAATGCTCGTAATGGAGTTTTGCTCGACAATGCGGCGAAGTCACAAGAATACCTCAAACAATCAGGTTTCAAACAATCGACAAATAAGTTTTTGCAAGGATCAAATGCTGAAGCTCAAGCTGCGGCGAAAGCAAATCTTACGGATCAGGAAAAGCAGCTCGTCGATACTTATGTCGATCTCGCCGGTGGCAATAAAATAATTAAAGAAAAGTGCGTTGGTGAAATGAAAGAAGCCTGCGCCGGTGAGGAAGTCGATCACAAAGTCATGGGCATGAGTCCCATGATGATCAAGATGGCCACACAAGCTTATGCTATGTTTGGGTCTATGGGTGATTTCATGCCGGTGAGTAAAGGTTCTGGTGAGTGGTTTAAAAAAGGAACTGCGGACTCTGCTGCAAAAGATGCTCAAAAAGCTGCAGATGAAGCAAGTAAAACAGGTGGTGAAGCTGCTCAGAAAGCAAAAGACAAGGCCGGAGAAGCGGCAGAAAATGCAAAAGACAAAAAAGCGACTGACTATTGCAAATATATTCCAATGGCGACTGAGACATTTGCCAAAATTTATCAATCTGATGTCGTTAAAAAATTAGATGCAGAAACAAATAACGGTGGCGAAACCTCGCAAAAGGAAATGCTTTTAAAAGCGGCAAAGAGCCACGATTCAAGAGCAAAACAGGCGCAGGTACAAGCTGTCGGCTGGTACGGAAGTGCTGCCTGCTACGCTTATCAAGCGTCCAGCGGTGCTTTTGCGGTTGATACTTCACTCGTTGTAAAATTAGGAGCTGCAACTTTACTTGGAACTTTTTATCAATCTGAAGTCAGCACTAATAAAGGCTACGGCGATAAGGTCAGAGAAATTGCCAATTCTCTTCCGGGTGTTGGTCAGTGTAACCCGATTACCGAAAATAATTGCTACTGTGCTGAAGAAGAACACAAAAATGATACTCGCTATTGCGGGGAACAGATTCAGGCGAGATTAGCTGCTGCCACTAATTTTCAAAGAGTCACTTGTATAGATAATAAAATGCAGGCTGACAGAAATTGTACCTGCGATAAAACCAATACATGCTTTGACAAAATTTTTGAACAACCTGGCTATGCAGATTTAAAACTTGGCGTTGGTTACACGAACTCTCCTTTCAGATCAATCGCAGCGCTTGCACACGGAAGACTTGAGAATGCAGTCATTAACGGAAGTGCAGCCACTCAATCCGCGGCCATCGCTAAAAAAGCTCTGGCTGAACTCGCAGCTAAAGTTCCGAGCGGGAATAATCCACTGACACTTGCCCAGAAAGAAATGTATGACGGTCTTATCGGTAAAGGCATTCCTTCCAATGCGGCCCGATTGATGGCCATGAATCCTCCTCCGGCCAGTGCGATGGCCGATGCCAAAACAAAAGTAGCGAGCCTTGGGGCGCCTGCGGCCATTGATATTTCTTCTTACACGGGAAGAGGATCAAACGTTGTCGATTTCTCGGGCGGAAACGGTCTCGGGCTCGGTGGAAGAAAAGCAGAAAAGAAAAGTGGTGTTGAGGAGTTCCTTGGCAAATTAAATCCTAATCAAAAAAATGCTGCAACGGCCGGTAGAATACTGGAGTTCGCGCAAAAAGCTGAAAGACAAGCTGCCCAGGTTTCCAAAGCGGACAAACCGATTTTTGAAATCATCTCGCTTCGTTACCAGCTCTCCGGACGCAGACTTCTCCAGGTTGATCCGCCAGCGCAAACGACAGCGGCAGGAAACTAAACTTTCAAAGAGACATTTTTGATTCCAAAATGATACAATTTTAAAAATTAAAATTTATGGAATCAATTTATGTCACTGCCATTTGAAAAAACCCTGGTCATCATTCCGACTTATAACGAAATCGACAATATCGAGAAAATGATAAAAACCCTCTTCGCTCTTTATCCTGCTCTTTCAATCCTTATTATTGAAGATGGATCGCCCGATGGCACCGCTCAGGTCGTAAAACGCCTGCAGAATGACTACAAAACGCTTCACATGATTGAACGCAAAGGAAAACTGGGACTCGGCACGGCCTACATTACAGGCTTTAAGTGGGCCCTTGAAAAAAACTTCGATTTTGTTTTTGAAATGGA
>DAIQAU010000036.1:0-6268 GCA_036781565.1 Bacteriovorax sp.
AAAAAATAAAAAGAAATCCCGTGCGGCCAAAACAACCAGACTTTCCAAAGAAGATGCTAAAGAGCTTTGCTTAACCAATGAGGGCGCTTCTATTACTGATGAAAAACTAGAAAGTTGTATTGCGAAAACAATGAAGGCCGGAAAATTTGTGAAATAAAAAAAGGCCTCGTTTTGCGAGGCCTTTTATTCTTTTTATGCTTTCCACTTATGTGAAATTTTTCTCCATTCAAAATAAATAACCGGATAAATCAAAAGCTCGAGAAGGAAAGAAGTAAAAATCCCTCCGATCATCGGCGCCGCAATTCGCTTCATGACATCTGCCCCCGCTCCTCCTGACCACATAATCGGGATAAGACCAGCAATAAGCGCACTGACGGTCATGAGTTTAGGTCTTAAGCGATGAACCGCTCCTTCGTAAATGGCTTCGGTTAAATCGTATTCGTTGTTCATCTGCCCTTTTTTCAAGCGTTCTTCATAAGAGAGATCCAGATACAGCAGCATGAAGACTCCGGTCTCGGCATCCAGTCCCATCAGCGCAATCATCCCTACCCATGCAGCTATCGACATGTGATAGCCGAGAATATTCATTAACCAGATCGCTCCTACTAATGAGAATGGGACAGCGAGAAGAACGATGGATGTTTTAATCCATGACTTGGTGTTGAAATAAAGCAGGAAGAAAATAATAAAGATTGTCACCGGTATGACAACTTTCAGTCTCTCTTTCACGCGGATCATATTTTCATACTGGCCGCTGAACGATAGTGAATACTTCGAAGGCAATTTGATTTTTTGCGCGACGATTTTTTTCATTTCTTCAACAGTGGATCCGATATCCGCCTTGTTTGTATCGACGTCGACAAAAACGTAGCCTACAGGCAGACCATTTTCATTTCGGATCATCGCTGGTCCGCTGGCAAATTTTACTTTCGCCACCTGCGATAGCGTGACTTTTTGTCCGGCCATATTCATCAACACTACATTTTTAATTTCTTCGCTGTTTTCTCTATAGTCGCGTGAAAGTCTGACTGTGACTGGGAAATGTTCGCGTCCATTAAGCGTAATATTGACTTCTTGACCGCCAACCTGGGCCATCATCTGGTCCTGAGCTTCCATCATAGTCAGACCGAAGTTTGAAAGGGCCTCGCGGTCAAAATCCACATCGAGAAAGAATCCACCGGCCACGCGTTCAGCAACGACGGTGCGGACGTGTTTTACGTTTTTCAATTCTTTTTCAATATCGATCGAGATTTTTTCAATCGTTGAAATATCAGGCCCGAAAACTTTAACTCCGACGCTGCTTCGAATCCCTGTCGATAACATATCGATGCGGTTTTTAATCGGCATTGTCCAGATATTCGGCATTCCCGGATAAGTGAGCTTAGCATTCAGTTCTTCCACCAATTCATCTTCAGTGATTTTGCGGTTGAACAGACCGAGAACTTTTTTCGTGCGCCACTGATCTTTTGGTTTCAATTGAATAGTTGTTTCAATCATTGAAATAGGGGCCGTATCTGTTGATGTATTCGCGCGTCCCGCTTTCCCAAGAACAGTGTCGACTTCCGGAACTTCTTTGATCATTTTCCCTTGTTGAGTCAGAATTCTTTGAGCCTCCTGCAAAGACAATCCAGGAAGAGCTGTAGGCATGTACAGAAGACTTCCCTCGTGAAGTGTCGGCATGAACTCAGATCCAAGCATATAATAGCCAGGGATAACCGAGAGAACGAGCAGTGAAGCCACGATCATCGTCTGCTTTCTGAATTTCAAAACGAAGTGAACAACTGGTCCGTAAATTTTAAATAATCTTCTGCTGATCGGATGTTTTTCTTCCGAATAATATTTTCCAACTAAAAGAGCATTCGCCACTTTGTTGACAGCTTCAGATTTGAAATTGAAACCATCAATGCGAGAAAACATCATTCTTACTGCTGGATCAAGTGTGATCGAAAGAAGAGCTGCGATCGCCATCGCAAAGTTTTTTGAATACGCCAGCGGCTTGAACATGCGTCCTTCCTGATCAACAAGCGTAAAGATCGGAAGAAAGGCCACGGCAATAACGAGAAGGGAGAAAAACACTGAAGGTCCAACTTCCAGAAGGGCCTCAAGTCTGACGTGAAGAAAACTTTCTTTTCTGCCGTTTTCATCCCAATGCTGGATTTTCCTGTAGGCGTTTTCCACTTCGACAATCGCCCCGTCGACAAGAACCCCGATGGAAATGGCAATCCCTGCAAGGCTCATGATGTTCGAGCTTTGTCCTGAAAGATAAAGGGGAATAAAGGCCAGTAATACTGAAATCGGAATCGTAATAATCGGAACAAGCGCCGAAGGCACGTGCCATAAGAAAATCAGAATCACGATACTCACGATGATCATTTCTTCGATGAGATTATGTTTCAGTGTTTGCAAAGCGCGGCCAATCAGATCAGAGCGGTCGTACACCGTTTGAATTTCCACTCCTTCAGGCAGAGAAGATTTCAGTTCTTCTAATTTCGCTTTAACTCTTTCAATAACACGAGGAGTATCCTCGCCCTGTCTCATGATGATAATTCCTGAAACCGTATCTCCTTCTCCGTTTAAATCCGAAATCCCTCTGCGCGCAGCTGGTCCGGGTGAAACGTGTGCCACTTCTTTTAATCTGACAACTGAATGCGTTTTCAGATCGCGGTAAATAATGGTGTCGCGAAGTTCATCCAGGTTCTTGATAAGCCCCGAACTTCTGATCATGTATTCAGTGCCGGAAACTTCAATGAGACCGGCCCCACTTTCCTGATTGCTTTCCCTGATCGCTTTCATGACATCGGAAAAAGTCAGGTGAAAATTCTGAAGTTTATAAGGATCGACGTGAATCTGCAGCTCAGTCGAATTACCTCCGAGGGTTGCAACTTCTGAAACACCTGGAAGAGATTGCAAGTGAAACTTTAAATTGAAATCCTGGAAGTTGCGAAGCTCGTTAATCGAATGAGAGTGAGTTTTATCAACTAAAGCATACTGATAAATCCAACCGACACTGGTCGCATCAGGCCCGATTTCGGTCTTGGCGTCTTTTGGCAATGAAGGAGTGACTCTGTTGAGAAATTCGAGAACGCGGCTTCGGGCCCAGTAAAGATCTGTCCCGTCTTCGAAAATAACGTAGACATAACTTAAGCCGTAATCAGTAAGTCCGCGCACGGCCTTTACTTTAGGCATACCCAGAAGTCCGCTGACAATCGGATACGTGACCTGGTTTTCCACAATCTCAGGCGATTTCATCCACTGAGTGTAAATGATGACCTGAGTGTCTGAAAGATCGGGAATCGCATCGAGCGGAATATTTTTCAGTGAAAAATAACCACTTATCATCAGCATGGCCGTCAAGGCAATCACAATAAACTTATTGTGGACCGAATATTCAATTATCTTTTTTATCATAATAGCAGCGCCTTACTCGCGGTTAAATTTCATGCGTGATTCAGAATCAATAAGGAAGTTTGCGTGAGTTGTAACCACGTCCCCTTCTCTTAATCCTTCCAGGATTTCCACTTCTCCATTGGAGACAAGACCGATTTTCACGCCGAGTGGATTAAGCGTTGAATTCTTTTGATCGAGAAGGAACACATAATCTTTTTCCCCAGTGTGGAGAACAGCTTCTTCAGGTATCTTGATAATCTGGTCTTTCTTTAAATGAATTGTGGCAAGAAGAGATGTTTCCGCTCTCAACGTCCCGTCGTAAGTAAGAACACCGTCCACTTTTACAGTTCGCCCCATAGGTTCAATATAGGTATCAATTCTCGTCAATTTTCCGTGCAACTCAAGCAGATCAAGTGCCGGGATTTTTACCGTGACAGCATAACCTGGCTTAACGAACCGCTGATCTTTCTCTGAAACATAGAGCGAGAATTGATTACCGCCGTTCATTTTACCAAAAGATTTAATCAGATATTCAAAATTGCCTTTTTTCACTGTATAAAGTTTGGCCCCGCTCAGGTTAAAACTTTTCTGATCAAGAGCAATGGATTTACGGCTTTCAATCTTCGAGGTGTCTTCGATCGCCTTCTCTTCGCGCTTCACCAGTTCCATGTGGCAGATCGGGCAAAGGCCAGGGGCGCTCGTATGAACTTCGGGGTGCATGACACACGTCCAGTAAAATTTGATTGCCTTCTGTACTTTTTCAGCAGCGTGAACTGCTTCAGCATAAACCATCTGCGCGACACTGATGACGGCAAACAATAGAAAGATAAACCAGCGCATTTTCATAAAAACCTCTTAGAGATAAAGCTCAGTCCATTCAAAATATTTTTTTTGTTCTTCAATTTCTTTTTCAAGAATTTTCATTTTAATCATCGATAAATCATCCACACTCATTTTGTAATTCATGAGTGTCTTCATATCGATGTAAGAGTAGCCTGCGTAGAGACGAAATTTTTTCTCGCGGATAGGTAGACTGGTTTCCTTGAGAAACTTCAGCGTTTGTCCGATATCTTTCAACTCGCTTTTCAACGTTGCTTTCTTCGCTTCAATTTCTGTTGAAAGATTGGTGCGAGCATATTTCATCGCTTCCACTTTATAGCTGGCCGTATCCACTTCTCTTTTCTGCTGTCCAAAAAATAAAAATGGCAGAGTTATGCCCACCATCAGTTCTTTGGAATCTTCATAGAGCATTGTGTAGCCTTTATTGAATTTTGCCTTGAGTTCGATTTCCGGAAGGAACTCGGCCTTTTTCATCGTCACTTCAGATTCCATCACGGCAATTTGAGAATTCAAATTTTTGAGTTCCAGATTATCTGAAGTCACGGTTTCGCGGTCCAGATCCACATTTCCCAGTTCCGGATCACTCAAAGGATTGTTCAGATCCTCTCCTATCATCTGATTGAGCATTTTTTTCATACGCTCGCTTTCATTCTGATTTTGTTCAAGAAGAATTTTTATTTCCGCCAGATCATTTCGTCCTTCGACAATTGTAAATCTCTCTTCTTGTCCCTGCACCTGACCAGATTGAAGTCTACTTAAAAACTTATCAAGGGATGTTTTCTTAGCACTTAATATTTCTCTCTCTTTAGTGATTTTATAAAGTTCAAGAAAAATGGAAAAAGCATCTTTGCGGACTTTTTTAAAAGCGAGCTCGACGAATTCGGACTGAACAGTTTCAGATTTTTCTTTAATCGTTGAATCAGCTGAGATTTTCACCGGATTGGGAAACATCTGAGAGACTTCAAGCGAGCGCTGCATTTTCATTTTGCTGTCAAAGAAAGGAGTATTTGTATTCATTTCACTGATGGCAATTTGAGGGGCAGCCCAGAAAGTTGAAACGCTGCTTTTGGTGGCCTTAAGCTTCGCTTCCTCTTCTTTGACCATGGGGTTTCGTTCGCGGATTTTAGCGAACAATTCCGGTGCGGTTAAGGCGTAAGAGTTTGCACTCAGGAGGCAACCAACAATAAAAAGACTTGAAATACGGGTCATGACCTATCCTTATGATCTGTTTCAAAACGTATACGCCCGTGCCAGGCGATTTGTGACATAGGATAAGTCTAAGGGTTTTTTAGTGAGAGGTCGACACCTTATGGTTTGAGAAGGTGGTCTTGTAATTCTTCTTTCAAGAGTTCCAGAACAGCAGGATATTTGACCGCAGGGACCTGTATGTCAGGTGTATTCTGAAGCAAAAGAAGCTTAAAATCCTCTGCCAGAATTTCTTCAGGATGGATGTAATAATGAGAGTTCGCTTTGACGACTTCCTTATAATTCGTTTCAGAAACTTTATAGAGAACCGGTGCTGCTTCACTCAGAGTTGAGAGGTCAAGCAGTCCCAATTTATAAACAAGGGCCTCATCAACTGGTCCATTAATTTCTTCCTGTCTGATGGCAGAATACATAAATGGCACAATCAAACGGTCTGCTCCGCGAGCGTTCACAACGACAGCGTGATCATAAAAAAAGGCATCGGGATTTGTCGTTCTGATTTTTTCAAGCTGGGCCGGAATCTCAACTCTCTTGACCGGTGAAAAGCCAATAAGGGAAAAAAGCTCGTCGCCAAGCTTGGGATTGTGTCTACTCATGATGTGAAACATTTCATGATAAAAAGTCGCAAGGTCGGTGGCAATTTCCCCACCGGCCCCGGCCGGAAAAATGATGCCGTTTCTTCTAGTGTAATGAGAATGAAACGCATCTTCACCGTTCGTTTTAATCAGGAAAACTTCCGCAGGAAGCGACAGATTCAAGTGCAAATCGCTTACGACTTTGTTGAAAGTTTCAATTTTCTGGTTAAGCGATGCTTTTTCCTGTTCGCTCCACTCCA
>DAIQAU010000036.1:6368-17482 GCA_036781565.1 Bacteriovorax sp.
TATCATTGGAACCGACAATTGTGCCTTTATCTTTAACAGAATCATTGAATGAAGAAACGAGTTTGTTTTCTTTTCCCAGAATCCATACGGATGAACCTGCTGGTAGAGTTGATATTTCGCTGTCGCTGACCACTTCATAAGAGCCTTCTTTTGGAAGCGCCTGCGAGAGAATATCAATAAATTTTTTCTGAGCTTCAGCAGAACTTTTTTCCGAAATAACGAAATAAGTTTTCGGAGCTCCAAGGGCCATCGTTAAAACGGCAGGCACTTCGTCTTTTGCAAGTCTTCTCATGAGATCGAATTCCGGATCCACTTGTAAAAAGACAGGACGTTTCGCAAAGTCGAGATCGAGACTGAGTTCTCTGTCTTTCATTTCCACTTCTGATTGAATCGCAGCTGTATCACCTTCGAGAGTGACAGCGAGAGGAATTTTGATGGCGAAAACGTTTTCAGTCTGAACCTGCGTCAGCTTAATGTGCAGACGGTATCCGTTTTGAAGAGCAGAGACTGTGGCCTCGGCAATTTTTAAAGTGGGTGCACCTGTGCGTTTCGTCCACTGAGCAAAGTCGTCTGCCAGATTTTTTCCTGAAGCACTTTCAAGGCTTTTTTGAATTTCAGCATAAGAAACTTTTTTGAATTTGTTATTCAGGTAAAAATGAGTGAAACCTTTTTTAAAAACAGCATCGCCGAGTTTGACTCTCATCATGTGAAAGAACATCAGGGCCTTGCCGTAGCCAATCGCTTCTGTCGGGGCATTAATGCGATTTAAAAACTTTGTCAGTGGAAAATCATTTCTTTCAGTGACAAAATCAGTGAACTTCTGAAGTGTATCACGGCGGTAGTTATCACCTGCTCCGCTAAGTTCGGCCATTAAGTGATCTGCCATGTAAGCTGTAATGCCTTCACACCAGTTGCCGCGCGAATAATCCACGTAAACACTGTTGCCCCACCAGTCATGTAAAACTTCGTGAGGGTAAGATGTATTGATGATGAAAGGAAGACGAATGATGTTGCTTCCGAGAAGTGTAAACGAAGGCATGCCAAAGCCTGTGTCCCAGAAATTTTCAACGAGATCAAATTTTTTATACGGATAAGGACCCACGAGTGTTGAATAACGGTTTAAATAGCCCTCAGTCACCCCGAGGTATTTATTGGCCATCCCTTCATCGGGTGTCCGCAAATAAGCAGAAAGCGCAATGCCGTTGCTGGCCGCTTTTTCGTATACTGAGAAGGCTGCACCAATCAGGTAAATATCTTCCTGAGGAGTCGTTTCAAAAAAACTTCGATCAGAGAGTTTTTCTCCAGTCGACATGAAACGGAAATTTTTATTATTGGAAACATCAATGCGGAAAGTGACAAAGTTATCTTTGGCATTTTCCAGTTGCGGATACCAGAATGTGGACGACGAAAGAACGACGCCTTCTTCTAAAATAAGGCCTGGAGAATCGCTCGTTCCCCGCGAATAAGGATCCGTCGGGTCTTTGACTTTATGAAAAATGGTTCCGGCGTAAGAAAGTGTGATTTGATTTTGCCCGCACGGAAGAGAAAATTCGTAGTGCTCTACTCCCAGCTCCTGATCTTTGTCTTCGTAAGATTTAGAGATCAATTTCAATTCTGTCTGTGAGGGACTTATGATCAAAGGATGTAAACCTTCGTGCAGATTAAATCGAACTGGCATCGAACAATCGCGCGAAGCGAGTGTCATCTGATCAATGACGGTCAATGAATGACCTTCAGGCGAGATCTCCACCTTGATGTTGTGATTGGTTGAGGCCATTGCTGATGAAATCAGGAAAGAAAAAAAGATCAATGTTTTCATTATTCGCCTCTCACGAAAACGAGGTAGTCGGCGTAGGTTCCAAAAGTCTCATCACCATTTTCAAACGCTTTTTTTTCTTCATCAGATAAGCTGTCGAGGTTGATAATTTTCACACTCGAGAGTTTTGCCGAATCAAGTTTTTTGATTTTTTCCACAGTGCCGTCGAAGAAATCAGTGTGAAAGCTACCTGCCACAAGAAAATTGAGACCGGCTTTTCTTCTGACGGCCGTATCCGACATGACTGAATCAACCAGGCATTGGGCCACATAATAAGATTGAATTTTTTCAGCTGGTACATGCCCGCCCATCGAATCAACAAAACGATCGTAATAATTTTTTCCGCTCAGGTAATGAGATGCGGGAACGAATTTGGGATCGATTGACTGGATGCCTTCTTTAATCACTTTCTGTTTTTGTTCGCGTGGAAGATTCAATGCGATTAATCCCGCTCTCGTTTCACGGGCCGCACTGATGACAGAAGCATAGGGTGTATTCTGATCGCCGAGGGTTCTTAAAATAAATTCTTCAGAGGTCAATTTTCCGGCCATGACTTCGCTATAGAGACCGTCGATCATTTGTTGATCAGTGACGTTTAAGAATTCCCACATGACGTTTTTGGTAACAGCAGGTGCCAAGGCACTCACGTCCTGAATGATTTGACCTTCGGCCTCCTGGATTGGCAGGTCATAATGAAATTCACCGAGAACAATATATCTTGAATCGGCAATCGCCTTCAGAAAACTTTTGTAAGACTGCTCTGCTTTTTCTGCCGTGTTGTAAACGCCGACAACTTTTGCGGATAGATTCAGACTGGTAAGAAGTGCAAAAACAATCAAAAAGTTTTTCATAATTTTCATCTCACAGAATTGATAAATATAAAGCAGCACCGATTAAAAATTCATCTTTCATCACGCGGCCGACAGGTCTTGAATCAAAGCTGTTGTTCAGCTTCGTTTCGACATAGCCTTCAACCATGGCCTTGCGGCCGAGAAAATAAAGAAGCCCTGGATGCAATACGGTTTCCTCGTAGTGCTTGCTCATCATGCCGCCTTTTTCCCATGAATAATGTTTACCACCATAAATTTTATGACGGTACTTTAATTCTGCATTAAGGAGAAATTGATGGCCGAACATCTTGTATCCGGAAAGGTACAGGCGGTCTTCGTGAGCAATCGTTCCTACTTTCTTGTTATTTCGATGAAAGAAATGGTGACGGGCCTTGAATTCAACTCCGTAGCCGTCATACAAACGCTTTTTTAAAATGAGCTGAGGAATGGTTTCGCTGTTAAAACCCCAGTAACGGCGTGTTTCAGCGTCGACGACATAGCCTTGCTTGATTTCAAAATCAGCGTTAACGAAGTGCTCTTCTTCATTCAAAAAGGATTTTCTTCTGTACATGAATTCGGCAAACTCGAAATAATTCCGGTCGTATTTATTGTTTTTGTAATCTTCAGCGACGAAAGAATTAAACAAACGGACCTGATCATTGGGGGTCACCGAATAAAGAAAGGAATTTTTAAGCGATGTGTACTGCCCTGAAACATTATGAGTCTCGTCATCTTTAATCTGCTCGCTGGCGAGAACCATCTCCCATTCAAACTCTTTGGGCCCATGGACAGAATGTGAGTGCGCAGCAGGCAGTGTGGTGACTGAGGTGGCTTCAGACGTGTCCTCTGCTTTTATGACGGGACAAATCAGACAAAAAATCGATACAATCGAAAGGTATTTTCTTAACATAGGGTACTCTGTTTGATATGTCAAACATTGTTATAAAAGATTCTCCGGAAGAGCAATGAAAAATAATTTTAAAATCACGATTCCCCTCGCGATCCTCTTAACCATGATTGCGATCATCTATCAGCGGACAACCGGCCCTACGTATCCTAAAAAGTTTACCGTTCAAATTGACAAAAATAATGAATACAAAATCAAGCTTCCCCGCTCTCATGGCGGCATGACGGATGCTCCGATTGAGATCCCGAAATCCAGTGAAACGATGACCGGAACAGTGACCTTTAAGCGCTATCCGACTGATGACCCGTGGAAAACGGAATCTTTGAAAAGTGAAAATGGAGTGCTGAAATTTGGTCTGCCTAATCAACCGTCGGCCGGAAAAATCACGTACTATATCAACTTGACGGACAAAGGCGTTACTCAGCAACTGGCGAGCGCTCAGGAACCGATTTACATCCGCTTTAAGGGCGATGTTCCAGTGTACATTCTTGCGCCTCATGTTTTCTTCATGTTTCTGTCGATGCTTTTTTCAGCGCTCGCTTTATTTGAAGCACTCTTTAATACAGAAACGTTTGTCAAAATCGGACGCATCACTGCCGGCTGTCTTGCCTTTGGTGGTCTGGTCCTTGGCCCTCTCGTTCAGCACTACGCTTTCGGCGTGTATTGGGCGGGCTTCCCTTTTGATTACGACCTCACAGACAACAAACTTTTAATCGGTGTCATCGGCTGGTTGATTGGAGTTGTGTTTACTTTGAAAAAGAAAAGAAGATGGCCTGTCATTCTAGCGGCCGTCATCTTGATTGGCGTTTATAGTATTCCGCACTCAATGAGAGGAAGTGAATACAATTATCAAAAAGGTCAGGTCACGATCCGTAAAAACTAGCGGTCTTACTAACGGTCTATCTGATAACCAGTTTTCGTCCAACCAGAAGTTTACCCTTTTGTTTAAGAGAACTGTTTGCGGCCAGCAATTTTTTGAGGCTGATTTTATATTTTTTCGCCAGGCTGTGCAGGGAATCCCCTTTCCTGATAATGTGAAACTTGCGCAAGAAATTTCTGCGCTTTTGTCTGCTGAAAAGATCCGCATAGAAGATATTGGACTTTGTCACTTTATGCTCAGAACGAAATGGCAGGATGACTGTATCACCCTTTTTGAAAGTGTGTTTCTCTGAGACATTGTTGAGTTTCGAAATCACTGCCGGGCTGCTGATTCTGAATTTTTGAGCGACTGTGCTCAACTTCATATTTGAGCGATCAATTTTATATTTTTGAAAATCATTTGCGGATAAATTCATATTGGCGCAGCAGTTTTTGAAATTTTCTCCCGATTTTGGCGGCAGCCTTAATTTGTATTCGTTGTCATTAAGGGGCGTAAACCATCTCAGAAGTTCAGGATTTAACGTTCGAATTTCTTCAAGCTCGATGTTCAATTTTTCAGCAATTTTTATTATGTCGGTTCCTGCTGGAACGGTCACTTCATCAAAGTCCAATGGAGTTCGGAAATCGATATCATTAAAACCAAAAGTTTTCAGGTTTTTACTGATAATAGCGAGGGCCATGATTTTGGGTACATAATTTTTGGTTTCACTTTTAAGATAATTTCCTTTTGAGAGATCCCACAAGTCAGTTGAATTATATTTTTTGATTGCTCGTCCAAGTTTGCCTTCACCTGCGTTGTAAGCGGCCATTGCAATTTTCCAGGAACCAAAATCTCCATACAATTTTGAAAGATAATTAGCGGCCGCCACTGTAGCTTTTATAGGATCTCTTCGCTCATCAACGTACCAGTTTTGTTTTAGATTATACATTTTACCTGTTGAAGGCATGAATTGCCAGGGACCAACGGCAGACGCAATGGAATGAGCGCGATTGTTAAAACCGCTTTCCGCCATCGCTAGAAAAATTAAATCTCTCGGAAGACCTCTCTCTTCCAGAAGAGAACCAATGAGAGGAGCATAGCGACCGGCACGAGAAATATGCAACTCAAAAAACTTACGGCCTTTATTGCAATAATAATGAATCCATTTCTTCACTCGTTTATTATAGACAACAGGAATATCAAAAAAATTATTTTGCAGATTTAAGTCCTCAGCTCTTGTCAGCAAATAAACATTTCCTTTTTTCAACTTATAATGTTCAGGTGTTGCAATGCCATCCAAAAGATATTTATCTTCTTCGTCGTCGCGATTTTTTTCATCATCTAAAGAAATCTCTGTGTCGTTTTGAATTTCTTCTTCTACCTGCTGCTCTAATTTCTTTTCAATTTTAAATTCTTCATTTTCTGCAGAATCGTAACTTTCATCAAACAGAACTGTTTCTTGGGCGTTGGTCATAAAGGATGTGAACAAAAGAACTAAGGCCAGGCTAAATTTGAATTTCATTCTATCATCCTCTTCTGATTTTCCTCATGTACTCTTTTAGTTATGACAGAACCGCTGTGTTCATCAAATACAAAAAAAGGAGGTTTATATATGACACTCAAGCTCTCCGGAAAAACCATGTGCTTTTCATTAGATATTATTTGTCCGTTTTTCTTTAAGACTAATGCTTGAGGATTTCCCAGGACGATTCTTAGCTTTTCACCTTTCAGGGCAAGCGTTTTTCCTCGTTTTAAAACATACTTTACGATTTTTTCCTGATCAACTTTATAGGCCAGCCACGAATCTCCATTTTGCGCAAACAGCTCAATACTTATAATTTCAGTTTTCGCCTCGTTCTTTTTTATTTCAATTTGCTGAGTTTTTTTATTTTGAACCGGAGATGCCGGAGGAATACGAGTCGTCACTTTGTCTTGCGTGATGATCGCCTTGTCTATTTTTAATAAGGAATAAATCGAGATCAGAGAGATAACCACAATTATACCCAACGCCTTATACCAGGGCCAGAAATGCCAAACGAGATCTAAAAAGTGATCTTTATGAACTGAAGCTTTAACTAATAATTTTCTTTCTTTCTTTGGGTGCGACCGGTCCAGAATTTCCATGGCCAGAGTTAAATCGAACTCCAGGACCTTGCTTAATGTTTTTAAAAAACCAATTAGGTAAGTTCTGGAAGGAAGCGCAGTGAAATTGTTCGCTTCAAGGTACTGAAGTTGTTTCACCCTTATTTTTGTTATGTGTGAAAGTTCAAGAATCGTTAATGATTTTTTCTCTCGATACTCACGGATGATTTCACCAATGCTTTGATATTCCATTGTTGGTTTTCCTAAAAAGTCGCTAACAATGACCACTTGCTTGCCCTTAAAAGTAAAGAGGAGATCAACACATGAAATTGATCTCCTCCAACACTTAAGGAGTCCCATGAAAAGCGCAGTCGCTCTCCACAACGTAAATTATTTTTAAAGGTCACAACTGTTTGCCCATCAGCAAACTTGCAATCAATAGTATTAAGACATAAGCAGATAAACCTACATAGATAAAATCCTTCTGCTTAAAGAAAAGAAGAAGGGCGGCCAGAACACGTCCAATTGGAAGGAAGATCAGCATCAGGAGACCTGCCATAATGATCTTATTTGAGCTTGTGGCCCAGCCGAGGAAAATAATAAAAGCACAGAGAAATATTCCCCATCTCAAAACCTGGGAAATGAAAATTTCTGTTTTTTCAAGTTGATCATTTTCTTTCATCTTAAATTGCCAAACCTTTCATTCCCATTTGAATTGAAATGATAATAAGAACAACTATAAAAATTTTTCTAATGAGATCTCCTTGCATTTTATGCATTAAGTGAGCACCGATATAGGACCCGCCCAGAACACCCAAGGCCACTGGAGCAGCAATCTCCGGCTTAATATCGCCTTTCATGTAATAGGCTCCAGCACTGGCCGCGGCAGTGACACCAATCATGAAATTGCTTGTTGCAGAGGAAACCTTTATGGGAAGTTTCATCGCTGAATCCATCGCCAAAACTTTGAGCATGCCACTTCCGATTCCCAGCAAAGCGGAAATTATTCCGGCAAAAAACATATACACAAAACCCAGCGGAACGTTTTCTACGAAATACTCAACTGAACGGCCGAGATGATAATCGGGATAATGAGAATGCAGTTTCAAGTAATAGGCCCACTTATGGCCTGTTCCAACGACTTCGGCTTCTCCCTTTTTACTCACGCGTCCTCTACTCCACATCATATAAGCAGAATGCAACAGGACCAGTGAGAAAATAAAATAGAGAATGCGGGAGTGAACAAAAGATGAAATAACCGCTCCGGCTATTGCCCCCGTAGTCGTGGCGACTTCCAAAAAAATAGCAAGCCGTACATTGGTCATATGATCACGGACATATCTAGCCGCGGCCCCCGAAGATGTGGCGATGACGGAGACAATGCTTGCTCCGATAGCATAACGAATTTCTACGCCGAGAAATATAGTCAAAAAGGGAATAACAATAATTCCGCCTCCCAGCCCAAGAATAGAGCCGAGAACCCCTGCAAAAAATGAAATGAAGATAATCACAACACTCATATTCAAAAGAGTACTATCAGAAAAAAAAATTAAATATTATATTATATTTATTGCAGATATTTAAATTTTAAATATCAACTTTGGAGTGCTATATATTAATATAATAAGCCGGAGAAAATTCAATGTTCAACTACAATCACCTTTATTATTTTTTTATCTGTGCTCAATTTAAAAGTGTCAGCAAAGGCGCCGCCTTTTTAAAAACGTCTCAACCTTCCTTAAGTATTCAAATCAAGACCCTGGAAGAGAATCTGGATATTAAACTTTTTAAAAGAACTGGACGAAGCCTCGAACTAACCAGTGGAGGGAAAGTCATTTTCTCTCTTTGTGAAAAAATGTTCGCCGAGACAGAAAACCTGAAAAATTTCATAAAGAACAAAACAGCTTTCCCCAAAGAAGAAATTTCCATCGGTGTTTCAGAGCAAATTGAAAGACCTTACACGGCGGACATCATTGGCGGACTCATCAAACAATACAAGACAAAAGACGTTCCCAAAATCCGGATGCAGACACTTTTATCGAGTGAAATGCTTTCGCTTTTGAAAATGTCCAAAATGGATATTGTTATTACTCATGAAAGAGTCAACATGAGAAATATTGAAACACACACGCTTGAAATTCCGGTCGCCTTGGTTGGTGTGAAAAAATATCTCAAAGAGAACAGTCAAAACCGCCATAAAATAAAAAACTTTTTTAATTCCTATGAAGGCGGCTTAATCTTGCCTATTGATTCATTCAAACTTCGAAATGAAATAGATTTGTTTTTTTCAAAGTATTCGACTACTCCGGAAATCATTTTTGAAAGTAGCAACCTGTCTGCAAGCATTCGCGCCATCAGCGACGGCCTTGGAGTAGGACTTCTGCCATTGATTTATATCCAGAAGGAAATTGAAAGTGGAAAACTGTTTTACATGATGCCCGAACAGGGCATATGGACGCATTCTATCTATATTTACACTTCAAAAGACAGCCTCGAGAAGAAATCGATTCAGGAACTGATTCGCCTGTTTCAAAATTCTATCAAGTTCAAACTTTAGTCTTACGGACAATTTTTCGTGTAGTTGAGAACGCCGGCGCCCTGTTCATAAACAAGGGCCGCCCCAGTGTGCGCAGTTTGAAAGAGATAAATGCCGGTTGCCGCAAAGAGAATCAAAACCAGAATGGAATGGACGACCATCAGTGTTTTCGAATTTAAAACCTTCCAATGATCTCTCATAAAGATAAAAAGAATTTCTACAGCAAGAAGGACAATCAGAACAAGAAGTAAGAGTTTAGCCAGCTCTTCGTGCTGGTCTATTTTAGAAATCTGACAAATTTTTCCTTTCACAACTTCTGCTGCGCTATCGCCAAGATAAAGCGAAATCGCCGTTAAGATAAGCGATAAAATCAAGCTTGCCTGATAAAAGAAGTTGCCGATCTTTTTTACGATTTCATCTTTTACAAACAAAGTCGCAATTTTAATGACGATAAATAAAACAATAAATGCTATTGGAAAATGAACGCTCAAAGGATGTAGAAGTTCTGTTCTCATGATCATAAAAATACTTTAGCACAAGATTTGTTAAAATAAAAACATCGGTCTACAATGAGACTGCATGATTAAATTTCTCAGCACGTGCCTTTTACTTTTTGCTCTTTTTTTCTCTTTAGGAGAAATTGAGAAATGTTCTGCCAGCGAGTGCAGTTCAACGACGGCCATTGAAATTTGCCAGCTGTGTACGAATTGCAGTTCTGTTGAAACTCCGCTTCGTCTTACTTTTGCCAGTGGTCCACAACTCCTTTTTGAAATTCATCATTCTTTTCAGAATACTCTCGTCAATCTCTATCGTCCGGAACGACTCTTTCGTCCCCCTATTTCTCATTCTTAATTGTTAGCAAAATTATTTTAATTCACTTAAGGATGAAAAATGAAACCTATGATGATTTATTTATCATGGTTGATTGCTGTCGTTGCCACACTTGGCAGTTTATATTTCAGCAACGTCATGATGTTTCCACCGTGCTCGCTCTGTTGGTGGCAGAGAATATGTATGTATCCTTTGGCAGTTCTCTTTATGGTCGCTTTTCTAAGAAAGGACCGTAACTGTCATTTTTATGCGACTCCGCTGATAGTTGTCGGATTTTTTATTTCCCTCTATCACAACCTCCTCTATTACGGCGTTATTGAAAAAAGCTTTATTCCTTGTACCGCAGGCGTCAGCTGCACCTCCATCCAATTTGTCTGGCTTGGTTTTATTACCATCCCACTCATGGCCTTCACGGCCTTCACTCTGCTGCTCGCTATCGCATTCACACCCATTTTTACAAAGAAGGAAAATCTATGAAAAGAAAACAGAAAAATGAAATAAAGAATCAGCTCAACAAAGAAATTAAAATTGTCCTTGGCTCCATCATTGCCTTCGCACTTATCGCCATAACTATTTATTCTTTTCTGGGAAACGAAAAGACTGATGATAGTCCAGCAACCATTATACAAACCGATCTCACCCGCGACTTCAATCAAAAGAAAGGACCGGACAATGCTAAAGTTAAGATCGTTGAATTTTATGATCCCGAATGTGAGGCATGCGCCGGCTTTTTTCCTTACGTGAAAGAGGCCATGGCACGTTATGAAGGAAGCGTTCAACTGACCGTGAGGTACGCTCTTTATCACGGCAATTCTACTCTGGCGGCCAAAGCAACAGATGCAGCGGCCCTTCAGGGAAAATTCTGGGAATTCCAGGAACTTCTTTTTCTCAATCAACATGAATGGTCGCATAAGCAGGAGCCTTCAACGGCTTATTTCGTTAAGTACGCACAGGATTTGAATTTAGATATTTCAAAATTTAAATCTGACATGGAAGACATGAGAAGAATGGAAACCATCAATCTGGATCTGGAAGACGGAAAAAGATTAGGCGTGAACGGCACACCGACAATTTTTATCAATGGAAAAATGCTGGATCAATTGAATCCTTCGTCCTTTGTCGCAAGAATTGAAGAGGAGTTAAAAAAATAAATTAACTAAAAAAAGCAGGACTACTTACATAGTTCTGCTTTTTCCAATTTTAATTCTTCTTTAACGACCAGAAGAATTTTATAAGAAGCAGAAATTGAAAGG
>DAIQAU010000037.1:0-10409 GCA_036781565.1 Bacteriovorax sp.
CATTGAGGAAAAAAAAGATCACTTGTATCTACTGCAGAAAATTCTAGCATGAGGTAACTCTAATTCTCTTTCAGGAAATCCAAGTGATCACGCTAAAAATTTCATGCATTCTTTTTTGTGCTCTTTTTTTTATGGAAAGTTTTAATGCACATGCAGATGTCATGGATGATGCGATTTCCCCAGTTACTGAAGGACAGGCCCGTGCTGTTCTCATCATCGGTTCTTCCGTTACTTTGTTGGCCGCAGCTTTTAAATCTTCTTTTGTCAAAAGCACACAGTTTGAATTGCAGCAACACAAGCCTCTTTGTTGTACAGTAACCAAATGGGGAAATAGTTTTCTTCAGATTTTTCCCAATGCCATTTATTCAATCGGATTCGGTTTGCATTACTGGATGACTGACGATCAGGATTCTCGCAGGCGTTCGCTTAATATGGCCAAGTCGACCATTTACGCTGGACTGTTCACCGATATTTTAAAACCCATTGTCAGGGAAACGCGTCCCAATGGTGGAAAAGAATCTTTTCCTTCCGGTCATACCACCACGGCGTTTGCTTTTGCTTCCTATATAGGAATGGAACATGAATGGTATTACGCTGCCCCAGCATACATGGTTGCAAGCTTTGTGGGGTTTTGTCGAATGCACGACAATTATCACTATCTGCATGATGTGCTCGCGGGGGCCACAATCGGGATGAGTTACGGAATTGCAATGGGATTAAGAGGCAAAGAAGAAAAGAAAGATTCTGCTATCGTTCTGCTTCCATCGGATGATTTGTCCGGGGCCAGTTTGAAGTGGGTCAAAAACTTTTAGGTTCCTTAGGTTCCAGGAAACTTTTGTTTCCTGGAACCTGTTTGGAATTAGTTTGAAACGTGTTGATCGCAAATCATTGAGTAAATATCAGCGAGGCGATTTAAAATATCCAGTCTATAAACAGCAGCGTATTTCACACCATTGTTTGCGCGAAGTACGTGAATGCGAAGCTGGCCTTCACCTGCGCGGTGTTCTTCACAGTTCCACAGCATTTCTTCGCCTGTTTTTGGAGAAGTTTCTCCTGTTGTCTGAGTACATTTCAATGATGTTGTATAAGGACCTTCTGAAATTGTAGAAACAATATTTCCCGGCTTCAGAACTTCAGCGATGACAAGGGACGATTCTTTTGTCTTACAGACTTCATGTTGCTTGTAAAAAATTACACCGCCAGAAATTGAAGGTCCAGCATGAGCGGAAGTCACCACAAAGTTGGCCAGGGTCAAAGTAAGGGCGAATAAAGCAGTTTTCATATTTATCTCCATTTAAAGGATCGAACGTTTTAAGTTGCCCCCTTATACCCAAAACCGCGGTTGTATGATATATATTTAATATATAACAATGCATAAGTTTGTTTATAAATTATAAACAAGGAAAACCGCCATGAATCCGTTAAAGTTTGAAAATTATAAGGAATACCTCATCAAGCTCGTGAAGATGAGGAAAGAGCGGGGGCTTCAATCCCAGATGGCAAAGGCGATGGGCTGCCAGGCCGCTTATCTTTCTCAGGCCTTGAAAGGTAAGGTGGACCTGACTGAAGATCATGCTGTAAGACTGGCGGCCTTTTTAAAACTCAATCCACTTGAGAGTGAGTATTTCATTCTGCTCGTCCGTCTGGGAAGAGCGACGACTCCGGAATTAAGAAAATATCTGGAAGAAAGAAGAGTCGAGCTCCTGGAAAAAGAAGACGAGCTTCAAAATAAAGTGAGAGCAAAAGGAGCGCGTGATACGGAAGAATTTAGCGCAAAATATTTTTCCAGTTTCATGCCACTCCTCATTCATATTTCGACTTCTTCAAAACATTTTCAGTCTGTCGAAACTCTTGCAGAACGATTCAATCTAAGTCCGGTTCAGATTGAAGCGACATTAAAGTTCCTGGAAGGATATCATCTTGTCACAAAAGTTTTTGAAAGAGGTCCAAAAGGACCTGTCGAAAAGTGGAAATTTTCCGGCGAAAGTATTCACCTTCCCAAAAATTCAGCAATGAACGTGCCTTATCAGGTGAGTCTGAGAACGCTTGCTTTGAAATCCATCCAGGAAAAAAAGCACAAAGAAAATCTGCATTTCTCATCAGTCTTCACGATGGATAAAAAATCTTTCAAAGATATATTAGAAATTTTAAATCGCGCGATTGAAGAGTCCCATAAAGTCATTCATCAGTCGGGAACTGAAGAAGTCTATTCGATGGTGATTGATTATTTCAAAGTCGTGTAGGCGATAGCAACCCATAGTTTTTTATTATCGACATTTTTTAAATGTGTTTCCACGCGACCGCGGATCGAAGGTTGTTCATTCGTAAAAAACTCACCATCCTTTATGATGATTTTGGATAAGACGAGTACACCTGGAAAACCGTGCGGGGAAAGGGCCTTGAAGGCCGCTTCTTTCATAGTCCATAATTCCAGTTTATTTTCATAGGCCGAGTCTTCCGGGTGTCGATAGAATCGGGAAGCCTCATCTTTCAAATTCCGGTCGCTCCATTCGATATCAATTCCAAGAGATGCAATCTCTGCCTTTTTGGCCAGAACCGCCGCTCCGGCCCCTTTGGTGTGGCTCAAAGAAAGAACATAATCGGGAAATTTTTTGAGATTTTGATAATTTATCAGCTCTAAATCGTCTTTCAGGTTTATGACAGAAATCATTTCTTGTTTAAGAAGACTCGCCAATGCTTCACGTGAATTCGTAAAGGCATCTTTGTCGGAAGAAATTTGAACTTCGTGTGTTATTTTCATGAGTCATTTCTGCAATGGTAGTTGAAGAGTCTAGAAAAGTTTGCCATAAAAGGGAACTCAAATTTTTTACTAAGGAATGCACCGATGATGCCGGAAGAAATGCAGGCCACACTAGCGACACTTCTTTTAATGTTCGCTATGGTCGCAATGATGTGTCTTAAAACTCTTTAATTTGTTGAAGATACTTCTTTAAAGATTGTTTATTCCTTCCTATAATCTAGGTCCGAGAGACTATAACCCATACGTCTGGAGGACCAATGACCGAATCAACCGTTTCTGCTCTTCGTAGCAAGGCCACTTCAAGAACACCGAGACATTTCGAAATTCCAAAAGACAATCGAGGCATCCCTAAGCGCGTGAGCGATTATTATGGTGAACTCACTTTTGATTTCAAAAAATCGGAAGACATTTCTGATACAACGAAAAGAGAAATTTTAAAAGAGATCGATGCTGGTCATGGAATCAAAAGAGAGCACGCTGAAGCTGTTGCAAAAGCTGTTACTGATTGGGCGGTTAAAAATGGGGCCACTCACTTCTGTCACTGGTTCCAGCCTCTCACTGGCGGAACGGCAGAAAAACACGATGCTTTCTTTCAATTGAAAGATGGTAAGCCGATTGAAAAATTATCAGCGTCTCAACTTATGCAAGGTGAGCCTGATGCTTCTTCTTTTCCAAATGGCGGATCGCGCTCGACGTTCGAAGCGCGCGGTTACACGACCTGGGATCTCACTTCACCAATGTTCTTGATGGAGTCGACAAACGGAAGAACACTTTGTATTCCAACGGCGTTTGTTTCGTACAATGGCGATGCTCTCGACGTAAAGACTCCGCTTCTCAGATCAATTTCAAAACTTTCTGCAGCAGCGACAAAGTTCATGAATCTTGCTGGTCATAAAGAAACAACTGTCGTTCACACAACATGTGGTGCTGAACAGGAATACTTTCTTATCGATAAAGCTTTTTATTATGCCCGTCCCGATCTTTTAATGACTGGCCGTACTCTTTTTGGTGCGCTTACAACCAGAAATCAGCAGCTGGAAGATCATTATTTTGGGTTGATTCCAGATCGCGTTCTTGCTTTCATGCAGGAGCTGGATTTTGAACTTCACCGCCTGGGCATTCCTGCCAAAACACGTCACAACGAAGTCGCGCCGGCTCAATTTGAGCTAGCACCGATTTTCTCTGAAGCGAACGTGGCCGCTGACAACAATCAGATGGTCATGACAACAATGAGAAGAATCGCTGAGAAACACGATATGATGGTTCTTCTTCACGAAAAACCATTTGCGGGCATCAACGGTTCAGGTAAACACGTGAACTGGTCAATGAGCGACAACAATGGACTCAATCTTCTGGAGCCAGGATCGGAGCCGCAATCAAATCTTCGTTTCCTTGCAACGGTGGCCATTATCGTGAAGGCCCTTCACCGTCATTCGAAAGCACTTCGTATGTCGATTTCCGGAGCAGGCAACGATCACCGTCTCGGTGCTAACGAAGCCCCTCCTTCAATCATCTCAGCTTATCTGGGCGATACTCTTGGGCATATTTTTCAGGCGATTGCTGAAGAAAAAAATTATTCTCCAAATGCAAGCAAGGTGATCGATCTTGGAACCGGCCAGCTTGCTCATCTTCTTCGCGACAACACAGACAGAAACAGAACATCTCCGTTTGCCTTTACAGGAAATAAATTTGAATTCCGCGCGGTTGGTTCAAGCCACGCTATCGGGTTTCCTATGACCATCCTGAATGCAGCAGTAACCGATGTGATGAATGAGGCCAATACTTTCCTTGAAGGTGAGCTGGCCAAAGGTTCGACTGTGGATCAGGCGCTCACTGCTCTTACAAAAAAACTCGCTTCTGAATCTCACGTGGCCGTTTTCAATGGTGACGGTTATTCAAAAGAATGGGTTGAAGAGGCAAAACGCAGAGGTCTTCCAAATCTTCGTACAACTCCTGAAGCTCTAAAGACCATGACAGAGAAAGAAACTTATAATTTCCTGGTTGAGCTTGGTATTTTCAAAGCAGAGGAAATCGATACTCGTTACAACGTTCTTCTTGAAAGATACATCAAGATCAGAGAAATCGAACTTGAAACTCAAATTGATATGATTCACCAATTCGTGATTCCGTCTGGACTTGAATACAAAAAAGTCCTCGCAGATATCATTAAAGATCAGCAGATCATCGGAGTGTCTTCTCAGTTTGAAATGGAAGCTTACAAGAAAGTAACAGCGAAGATTGATGAAATTCACGCCCTTTCTCAAAGCCTCGCCAAAGAATTGAACGGCGATCATTCTGATCATCAGAAATATGCTGAGAAAATTGCCTCTGAACTTATGACTACATCGACAACGATGGCGACCGTCTGTAATGAGCTCGAAGAGTTGATTCCTAATCAATTCTACAGCTTGCCTAAATATTACGATATGCTGTTCCTTCGTTAATTTTTATTCATTTTCAATAAAATTAAGGGCCTGTTTATCAGGCCCTTTTTATTTTCTCTGTAAAAAGTTCAGCTTCCTTGAGGTTTTTCAAGGCCATGCTAGAGTCCCTCATCCAAATTCTTATGAGGTATTCACTATGAAAAAAATTATTTTAGTTCTCGCTTCGCTAATGAGTCTTTCTGCTTTTGCAGATACCGTGACGACAAAAGTTGGTCCTTTTAAAGGTCAATTAGCTGTCGCTTCTGATCTCGATGTGAAAAAAGTAGAAGTTGTTATCAGAAATCAATTTTGCAATTTTTGGGGAACAACATGCGCTGGCGGCCCAAGCGATATTGCTGCTCTTCCTGTTCTTGTCACAGAAAGCTCTGACGGCAAAATTATCTCTTTTGAAAATGCTGGCAATGAAGAGAACTCTTCACTTAAAGTTGGAAACCGTTTCAGCAGCTGTAACGTTGATTTATACGTAGAAGCGATAAACACGAAAGGCCAGATTTTAAGAGGTTCAAAATCACTTCTTTGGAAAAATGAGAAAGACCTTTGTACTTCAAGAGAAAGAGTAACAGCGATTGTTAAGGCATCGCTGGTAAAGCCTCTGACTTTGACTGAAGGATTCAATTATATTTCTATCAAATAAAGATTTATTGCATAAACATGCGGGACAGGTCTAACTGTCCCGCTTCTTCCGGATCCGTTTCTAAAAAATTCTGATAGAGAGAATCAAACATCGGCCAGAACTCTGGTGAAAGTCGCGAGAGCCCGAAATTCTTTTCTAATTCCTTGTACTCACTTGCATTGGTAATTTTTTTTGTCTGATCGACAAAAGCGCCTAGTTTAATTTCATCGACCACGAAAAAGAAGTTTGGATAAAACGCTTTGAAGCCCTTGATGAAAGTCAACGTATCTTCATCAGGCGCCAGTCGGAGGGATTCCATTAAAATCCAGGAAATATTTTCGTGCTCACGGTTTCTAATGACTGTATAGACATCCATTCCTTTTTTCTTTTTCACGATGAGATAACTCGACTCCGGAAAGAAATTAGGAAAACGAAACCGGCCTTGAGGTTTCACTGAAGACAGTTCTCTAAGCGAATTTTCTATTGGATCAAAAAAAGTCTTTTCGACTTTGATCTGTTTCCAGTTCAGCGAATCAACCGCGCCACGAACCAGCGGGGGCATCGTTTCGTAAAAGATGTGATTAATAAATTCAGCTTTGGCCTGAAGAGGATTTTTATAATGAATTTTTGTCTGCAAGTCCTGAACAATCAGCGGAAACAAGTATTTCATTCTGGCCTCTGTAAAAAGACCTTTATACCATTCCTGTCTCATTGCCAGTCTTTCTTCTTTGGGAAGAAAGAGGAGAAAATTCTCTTCGGCTTCCATGCGGATATAATCCATGTAAAGGCGAGTGAGGAATTGATGACCGACATTTCCGAATACATCAAAATTCACTACTAGATTATAAACAAGCCTTTCCAGAAGAGAGTAATCGAGAATAAAAACTGTCTTGGATAAATCTCCGGTCAACCCCTTAGTCACGACAGCGTTGTTGTCGTGGCGGAAAACGGTCAGAAGAGCATTGTCATTTTTTTTATCGCCATCCCAGAGATCTGAATAAGAATAACCATGCGGGAATTGTTTTTTCATCCATTCTTTTTTCTTGCGACGGTATTCTTCGCGCTTCTCTGCAATTGTATTCGTTAAAAGAATGGAATCCTTTAGTTTTACATCTGAACCCCACGCTCCTGGCAAAATCAGCAACTCGAGAGTTTTTTCATCAACAGTATTGTTTTTAGTGAGGTATCCGGAATCCGGTTTCAGGAAAAGAACATAAAATTGTTCCTGAATGGAATTTAAAGCATTGCTGCCGTAACAGACAGGGCCTTTGATAAAGGTGCTGACCATATAGTAAGCGTGATCCAGAAGGAACTGATAGCGGGCGGCCGGTGGAATATCTCTGAAAGCGAGAAATGGATTTTCAGCAATTTTAGTTGAATAAGAATCTTCCAGTTTTTTAAAATTGACGTGCCAGCTTTTTGAATAAAATATTTTTCTGGTCGATTCGAGAATGTCACGTGAGAACAAAAACGGCATATGGTTTTTGGCCACGATAATTTCATCCAGCGGTTTCAGGCAGTAATAAAATTGATTCGTGCCAGGATAATCGTTCGGTCTGCGAGTGGCGATTTCATCAATACCCAGATCGCATGCAGTTCTGGATCTCACCAGTCTGAAAAATTGTCTCGGCCCTTTTTCAAAATAAATATGAGCAAGAAAAAGATGTTCGTAAAGATAGCGAGACACCAGCTTTTCTTTCAGCGTTGGTTTATTTAAAAACATTTCCCATTCGCGGACTTCCAGTTCAAGAGTCCCGGGAATTGAAAGTGTTTGTTCGGGCCCTCGGGCCCCATTTTTTACCCACGTCTTGAGTGTATTGATTTCCTGATCCTTTAAAGGAAGAAGACCATAAGGCATTTTGAGATCTTCTGTCCGGGAGAAAATATTTTTTAATGAATCCATATCGCGCGGACACGTCATACTTTCTTCAACAGAATTGGCCGGAAGGTCGCGAAGATCGATAGGCTTTGTTCTCAGCATCTCGATAAAAAGATTTTTTTCAACATCGCTGCTTGTGTTGACTGAAATAAATCCCATTTTTCTCCAGCTGTAAGCATCTTTGGCATCGATGCCGAGTCTGGTCGGCTGAACGCTGTTAAGCCTCGTTCCATTGTATACATTTTCACGGTGGGCCCCGCGTTCAAAGCCTTCGTAGCTGGAAAGATTTAACTGGCAAGGACTGGTGTAGCAGCTATGACAGGCGATACAACGATTCTCAAAAATCGGCCGGATTTTTTCTCTATATTCATCGGCCAGAAGAGTTGTGCTGAAAAAGAAAAGAGAGAAAAAGGCGAAGAAACTTTGTTTAATCATGAGGTATCCGTTTAGTCGCCAGTATCCCGATGTTTCTTGGGGAAAGTGGTTCATCAAAATATTGCTCTACTGAAACACAATAACCGTTTTCTTCCAGATAAAGCACTCTGTCTAATAAAAGATAAACTTCCAGAGGTCGTCCAAGTTGCCAGCGAATGAGATTGCATATCCACATTGTACGCAATTGCTTCTGTGTTTCTTCCGACTGATAAAATCCATTCAATTCATCATCCGTAAACTGATGATCAAGCTTGAGTTCAGTCAATTTGCTTTGCAGGTAATCAGCAAAAGGACCCCAGTACGTTTTCACAGGACATTCACCGACATCGGTGAAGTATTTATTGTTGAAATATTTCATAAGAAACAGGTGAAGAGCGTAGCGGTAGTATTTTACTCTTTCTTTTGTCTTATAAACTTCAAAATCCATCTGTGCGTGTGATCTCGTCGCCAGACTGAGAGCGAACAGATTTAAAGGCAGAGATCCTTCGCTTTTATAATAACGGGAAAGAGGGAATTCAGCCTTCGGATCGAGCCGGTGATAGCAGCACCCGAAACTTAAAAGGCCTGAGGTTTTGTTTTCAACAGTGTTCTTGATGAGGTGAACGGCGAGTCCTCCGCACGTGTGCAGACCAAGAGAAAAAGAGTCACTCTTAAACACATCTTTGAGCGTTTCTTTTTCAGAGTCCGATCCAAAAGTCACATTCACGAATTTTATTTCGGCCGCTCCCGCAGGATGGCGAAATTTTTTAAGTCGTTCTCTGCCGATTTCCTGAAAGTAAGCATCCCGGTCAAGGGATACTGAGGGAATTGAATGATACAGAGAAAGAACCCGGGACAGATGGCCCACTCCTCCGCCAATATCCACAACATAATCGAAATGCGGTTTCATTTTCTTGAGGCGCGGAACAATGCGCTCAATTTCATGGCGCTTCTTTTTTTTCATTCCGTTATAGGCCCAGTCCTCCATGGGAGGCAGAGGTCTTTCGGGGATTACAGGCAAATCAGAAAGAAGAATAGCCTCCTGCATGAATGCAGCAAAACCCGATCCCTGAATTTTTGGAATGATTTTTTTGCAGTCGATGTCGTATAACTCCGATTGCGAAAGCGAATCGAGAAGTTCCACCCATTCCGGAGGGTAAAACTCAATGGCTTCAGGGTACTGATTCATGATTTCGTCTTCCCACATGCGTGAGTAACGGGAGAGGAAATCCCTGAGGCTTAAGGCCTGACTTTTAATATTCATAAGAGGACAATACCACCCATGCAAAATATAAAAAAGTTGAATTTGAGTGACAGAAAAATTGCCGTTTATGGAATGGGAGTTTCAGGCCTTTCCGCACTTCGTATGTTGAAGGCGCTTGGGGCCGAAACCATCGCGATCAACTCCGGTGAAGTCAAAAACTGGGCAAAAGCACCCGGGGTTCTCGACTATACCTCAATAAATAATTGTTATGCAGAAGACGATCTCCATCTTCCACGTGTTTTAGATACAGTGGACCTCGTCATTTTATCTCCAGGTATTCCGCGTGATCATTCACTGCTTGAGTCTCTTCACAGAAAAAAAATTCCTGTCTCAGGGGAGATCGAACTCGCTTATCGTTTTCTTGAATCTGCTGGCAAATTAAAACCCATTATCGGCATCACCGGAACTAATGGAAAAACGACAACGACGACATTCCTCGGTGAAATGATTGAAATGGATCATAAGAAAGTTTTTGTCGGCGGCAATATCGGAACGCCTTTTTGTGACTACGCATTTGATATTTTAAACGGTAAAGAAGAAGTGGATTTTATTCTGCTTGAGCTTTCTAGTTTTCAGCTTGAGAGTATCGATCATTTCCATGTCAACGTGGCGATGATTTTAAATTTGTATCAGAATCATGGCGAGCGCTACACTTCAATTGAAGATTACGGTAGAGCGAAATTCTGGATCACCAATAATTTTACCGAGAATGATGTTCTGATTTATCCGGAAGATTTTCAGTTTGTTGCCGAATGGGCAGAAAAGCAGAAAGGACAGAAGCGTACAGTAAATACGAAACATCCGGTGAGTGCTTACGACTTGTCTGAATTTAAGTTACCTGGCATTCATAACAAGGTTAATTTAAATTTTATTCTCGAGGCGGCAGAAGTTATTGGTCTTACTCCGGCGGCCATTCAGCAAAGCATCAACACATTTGCAGGAGTTCATCATCGCATTGAATTCGTAGACGGTGTCGTTGGTCTTCCGCATTTTAAAATTTATAACGATGCCAAGAGTACAAACTGGGACGCGAC
>DAIQAU010000037.1:10509-17193 GCA_036781565.1 Bacteriovorax sp.
AAAGAAAGTGTCTTGTTGTTTTCTCCCGGATTTCCTTCATTTGATCAATTCAAAAACTATGCTCAAAGAGGCGATCACTTCATGAAACTCTTGCGTTCTTAGCGAATAGGCTTCAAAGCATTAGAAGGGGCTTCGCTTGCGACGTAGCGTGCCTGTGCATGATCTGTGTGACCAAAGTTTCTCATATTGTCTACAATCCCCACTTTAAAAAGAAACAGGCCGACAATAATGAAAATAGGATGGAGTTTTGGTTTCATATACTCTCTATATTGGGTTATACTCTCTACCGCCGTTATCGGCATAAACCCTAAATAACTTTAGTAAAAAGGTTCAGTTTTTATGGCAAAAGAGCGATTTTTAACAAATCTTGAGGTTCAAGCGAATATCGGAAAGCTCAAAGGCTTTATGAAGGCCCGCAAGCTCGACTCCTTTTATGTCTCTACCAACGACATTTTTCTTAATGAATATGTGCCGTTAACAGATTCACACCGCTACTACTTCACTAATTTTACCGGCTCAACGGCCGAAGTGATTGTGCCGCTTGAAGGACGTGTCGTTCTTTTCGTTGATGGCCGTTACTATGAACAGGCCGATATGGAAGTGGATCCAAAACTGGTGGAAGTTTTCAAAGTGCCTTATGGCATGGGGATGAGAGAGGCCATGAATAAAATCATGACCGAAAGAAAACTCAAGTCGCTAGGTGTGGAAGGAGACCGCATTGATCTTTCTCTTTGCAAACATTTTGAAACGTATTCAAAGGTCACATCTTTTAACAACGCTGAACTTTGGAACGTGATCGATTTTAAAACTGAAGACTTCAATAAAAAAATCCTCGAGCCTTCATTGGATCTCGTAGGAGAATCAACTTTTGAAAAATGTCAGCGCATCCTGAAACCAGGTGAAGCGTTTTACATCACGGCCCTGGACTCGATTGCCTGGATCACCAACCTTCGCCGTTTTGAAATGCCTTATCAAAGTACATTCAGAGCTAAAGCTCTTGCGACGAACGAGCGCGTGTATCTTTTGATGGAAGGAATTGAAGGCGATGTTAAAAATCCAAATGTCGAAATCATGACAGGAAGTTTTTCTAAAGTAGAAGACTTTCTTGAAAACATTTCATTCGTGGAAAAATTATTTTCAGATATCCCTGTGAAAAAAGTTTTTTATTCTGATCGTTCACTCAATGTGGCCGATTATCAGAAACTCGCCGCTCATTTCGGCGAAGAAAAACTTGAAAATAAAACGGAAGGACTCGTGCCTTACCATGCTCTTAAAAATCCGGTTGAATTAAAATCAATGGAAAGTTCTTTTAACAGAGGCGACCAGGCGATTTTCGAGACCATTTCATGGGTAAAAGACCAGGTCAAAGGCGGAACAAAGTTTTCTGAGCTGGACTTCTACAATAAGTGTAATGAGTTTTATGCAAACAACGGAGCTCTGGAACAAAGTTTTAAAACGATTTCAGCTTTCGGGGCAAATTCTTCAATCATTCACTTTTCAAATCCAAGTGATGAAGTTGAATTCAAAGCAGGAGAGTTTGTTCTTCTGGATTCTGGTGGATATTTTGAATCAGGCTATGCAACTGATACAACTAGATCTTTCTTATCTGGCGGAGCTGCGACTCAAAAACAAAAAGAAATTTACACGACAGTGTTGAAATCAATCCTTCACACATTGAACGCTGTTTTCCCTGAAGGAACATGGGGTTCGTTGATTGATGGATTGGCGAGACAACCTGTATTTAAATACGGAATTAACTACAATCACGGCACTGGTCACGGCGTCGGGATCAATGTTCACGAAGGTGGTTTTCGACTTTCAACGACATCCAATATTCCTTTGAAAGAAAATACAGTCGGGTCTATTGAGCCGGGAATTTATATTCCGGGATACGGTGGTGTCCGTCTTGAAAATGTGGTCGCTATTGAAAAGCATCCATCTTTAAACGGCATGCTTCGCTTTAAATCGTTAGTCTACGTCGGCTTTGACCCGGACTTAATTGATGAATCCCTTATGACTGATGAAGAGCAAAGATGGCTTGAAGAATACGAACGCGAATGTCAAAAACGCGGACGTAGTTTTAAATACCGCAGCTGATTTAAAAGCGCGATTAAACCGAATCCAATCAAAAGTCCCAACCATGTGTTGGGATTTTTTTTTGTCTCGTCCCCATTGAAATCAACTGTTCCGCAGGAGACAGGTTGTTGTTTTGGATAAAGATAGCTTATGCCATCAATGTCATCAGCACCCAAAAATTTCCTCATGTTCACTGTCGCAAAATACATGAGCGAATCTTTGACAGGCGAATGACCCAGTCCAAAGGCGTGGCCGATCTCGTGAGCGATGATGGAAATCTTTTCGTCACGACTTTTGTATTTAAACTGATTGGTGGCCTTATCATTGATCATGATTAAAGAGCCGAGCATGGATTTTCCGGAAATATTATTTGGAACTGTAATGGCCAGAACTCCAGGACTCGAAAAGTTAAGATTATTCGTATCCCCGTTGCAGACGATAAGAATATCGCTATCAACTGCCAGAGCGCTGTTGGGCGTGCACGACGTTCCTTGAACACAAATTTCATCCGTTCCAAAAGCGGCAGCAACCGGTTTCACACTGCCTGCGCGCAATTTTAATCGGCTCGTAGGAGCTCTATTCCAATACTGGTCGACTGCATCTGAAACGATGGATAGTAATTCATTTTCATCAATGCCAAGATTCTGACAGCTTCGCCCTGCAGGTGTACCAATATTTACTCTCACTTCGTTTTTATTAAAAGTCAGAGTGGCCGAATTATTCAAAGTAAACGCATTCGCTTGTTGAATAAAAGCAAAAACAGAAGCAAAAGCAAAAGCAAAAAAGTGAATTGCCATCGTCGCTTTCATTAAAATTCTCCAAAGTGATAAGTTCCATTGATTAAAATTGAAAACGCGCGGTCTTCTGACTTAAGTAAATTAAAAACATAAGTGTGAAGATCAGCGCTCAGGCTTTGCGTAAAATCAAATCCGAGCCCAGCATTTAAAATGAAGTTTCGTGTGTACACAGCTCCTTCCGGGAGCGGAAAGGCAGAGGTTGAGTTGCCATTGTTTAATTCTTCCGTGCCGCCGCTGGCCGAAATTCTGGTGAAGAAAAGGCCTGCGCCACCTATCAAATGCATAAAATTCCATTTGTATTTGGTGTTAGCTAAAAGAAAGAGCGACATTTTACTTATATTTTCATCTCTTCCTTTTTTGGGAAAACTAAATCCGGCCTCCGGTGAAAGAAAAAATTGATTTGCGAGCGGAACATCCATCGAAGCGGACAAGTACGGATTAAATTCGCATGAGTATGTCCCGCCATTGTCGTCGGTTTGTATTTTTCCTACATATTCGCAGAGATTCCCAATGGAAAGAGCAGCATCGTAGGTAAACCCAAAGACCGACGACGAGAAAAAAAAGAGGGCGAGTAAAACAATTGGGTATTTTGTATTTTGCATAATCGCTTAGTATTCTTTCAAATATTTTGATATTATGGCAATGTTAATTCACATAGAAAAGTGACAATGACCACCAAGGAAAGACTTATGTTTGATAACTTTCAGATTCCAGAAAATTTAATTCCAAGTGATCCACGTTTTGGTTCAGGGCCGTCTCTTGTTCCAGAAGAATTTCTAATGTCTTTGCACCGTACAGGTATGCATTACATGGGAACTTCGCATAGAAAACCAGCTATCAAAAATGTTGTAAAAGAAATTCAAGAAGGTTTGATGAAGTACTTCAACGTACCATCAGATTACCTGGTTGTTCTCGGCAATGGCGGGGCGACTCTTCTGTTTGATATGATCGGACTCGGAATTGTTGAAAAGAAAATTACACACTTCACGTGTGGTGAGTTTTCTGAAAAATGGTACAAATCTTCAAAGCTGATTCCTTGGATTGAAGCTGAGCAGGTGAGTGTTCCTTTTGGTAAAGGAATCAACGGAAAGATGATGCCTGGTTCAGATGTTATCGCTGTGACGTTAAATGAAACTTCGACTGGAGTTCAGCTTTCTCAACTTCCAGTTGTTGATGCCAATACAATTCTTGCTGTCGATGCAACTTCTGGTGGCGGACAATGTCCATGTGATGTTTCGAAAACAGATATTTACTTTTTCTCTCCTCAAAAAGTTTTTGCTTCAGACGGTGGGCTGTGGGTAGCAATCATGTCTCCTAAAGCTCTTGAGCGCGCGAAGAAAATTGCCGCTGATAAATCGCGCTACGTTCCGGACATCATGAACTGGAACAATGCCATTTCAAACTCTGAAGCGAATCAGACTTACAACACTCCTGCGCTTGCCACATTGTTCATGATGAATGAGCAGATTAAATTGATGAACACGCTTGGCTATGAAGAAGTTCAGCGTCTTGCTAAAAAGAAGGCTGACCTTCTTTACGGATGGGCAGAAAGCAAACCGTATCTTTCTTGCTACATTGAAGAAAAAGAATTCAGATCAGTTGCAGTAGCGACAATTGATGTCGATCCAAAAGTTAACGTTGATGATGTAATTAAATTTTTGGAAAAGAAAAAAATTGTTTACGGAATTGATGGATACAGAAAACTTGGCAGAAATCAGTTCAGAATTTCGATGTTCCACAACATCACTTACAACAACCTTGAAAAGCTCACAGGTTTGTTGTCCAAAATGATTGAATCAAAGCTTTAACTTTAAAAAGATGGCCCTCTCACGAGGGCCTTTTTTTTATTCAACAATCGGAATCTTGATTACAAAGCGGGTATGAGGAGAATGATTATCGATGATAATTTCTCCTTTGTGTGCGCGAATGATTGAGTTTGAAAGACTCAACCCAAGGCCTGTTCCTTTGCCCACCTCTTTAGTCGTAAAAAAAGGCTGAAAGATTTTTTCCTGTAGTTCAAAAGGTATTCCCGGGCCGGAATCGGTGACACTAATCACAAGACAATTTTTTTCAATTTTTGCGTCAACGGAAATCCATGGATGCTCCATGTGTTCGACAGAATCGTATGCGTTGCCGAGAAGATTAATGAGAACCTGAGAGAGTTGAACTCTTCGACACTTAAATTTCAGATTGATGGCAGATTCCTCAACATTCGTTCTCAATTCAATTCCGTGGACTTTAAATTTTTCACCGGAAAGTGCCAGCACATCCTCGAGAATATCGCCGAATCGATTTATGGCAAAATCTTCTTTGCTGTCGTCGCGGGAAATAGTTCTGAGTCCGGTGATTATTTTTGAAATCCTTTGTACAGTGACATCAATATTTTTTACAAAGCGCTTAATGTTGTCCCGGTCCATGTGTTCGCTTTCAAGTTGATGAAGGAGCATATGATTGTTGAGACTGATTATCGAGAGCGGATTATTGATTTCGTGAGCAATCCCGGCCGCCATCTCTCCCAGTGCGGCCATTTTGGAAGCGTGAAATGTGAGATTTTTTTGTTCTTCCAGTTCTTCGGCCTTCTTCTTAACGAGATCGGCGAGAAGCTGAGTTTCTTTTTGCATGAGTTTCTCTTTTTCGCGATAGAGAATAATCTGTTTTTTTAATTCTGCAGGATTGATTCTCAAATCGGTCAGAAGCCCGCTATAAATGCGCGTGAGGGCCTCATTTTCACTTTCACCGATAATTTTGGATCGAAGGATACTGTTGTGGGCGGCCGAGGTTCCGATAAAGCCGGAAAGACCTTTTTCAATTTCACTGGTAAGTTCGGCGAGTTTTAGAACCGATATCTTTTCTTTTGACTCGATTTTAGAGTGAATGACGGCCGCGTCCCAGATTTGCAGGCGTTCCTCAGTATTACAATAGCGACTGAGCAACTCAAAAAATTCGCTTTTCTTCTGGGCCAGTGAAACCGTTTCATATTCGGGTCCCAAATCGAAATCTTCATTTTTTTCTTTGGGAAGAACAGTCACAAATTCTTCGGCAATTTTTTGTTCGCTCAGCCCGGGAGGAAAAAGAAGCGAGAAAAGAACATAACCGCTGATATTGAAAAGCAAACTCCAGAAAACGGCATGAGTAAGATAACTCAAATTTGAGATGCCAAAAAGTGCTTCTGGACGAAGGAAGGAAAGATGAAATAATCCTTCAGTGGATATCGTTGTATCAAGAAAACCGCTTGCAACGAGAGTGGGAACGACGAGTGTATAAAACCAGACAACCATGCCCGCTGAAAAACCGGCGTAAGCTCCGGCCTTGCTTCCCTTTTTTGAATAGAGTGCGCCGATGATAAGCGGAGCAAATTGCAGAACGGCAGCAAAGGAAATCATTCCAATGGAAACAAGATTCAATTTGTCTTCAATGAGAAGCATGTAAATGTAGGAGACAAGTAATATTAAAAAAGCACTCAGCCATCTGATCTTCAGTAAATGCTTTGTCATAAACGAGAGTGATTTTGTTCTTGCGAATACCGGAAGAAAAATATTGTTCGATATCATCGTTGAAATTGTAACGGTCTCAATCAAAATCATTCCGGCTGCTGCTGAGAAACCACCGAGAAAAACGAAGAGCGTAAAGGCCGCGCTTCCTTTCAGTTGAGCAAGTAAAAGAACAAAATAATCTGCTTTCGCTGGAGCGAGACCGGAAATGCGGCCGCCGATTGCAATGGGTAGGACAAAGAGATTAATCAAAAAAAGATAAAGTGGGAGCACCCATTTAGCCGTTTTGATATGCTTCTCATTATTATTTTCAATAACAG
>DAIQAU010000038.1:0-6012 GCA_036781565.1 Bacteriovorax sp.
GTCGATGACGGATCTGTTGTTGCGACGTCCGGAAGTTTTGCTCCACTGGCAAAAACTTGTGTTGAAACGCAAAGAGAGAGTAATGAAATTAAAACTAATTTCCTTTTGAATTGCTTCATCCTAAAGCTCCTAAAAATGTAGGCGGCGACCATCCATGGTCGATGTCAAAAATTTGGAAAAATTCGCCGTCCAATAAAACAGTAAATATGGACCACTGACCAAGTGATCTGGCTTAGCGAACTTTTAAAAATTTTCTTGAGCTATTGCAGGAGGTTCAGGAACGCGCTTTTGCTGCGCGAATAAATGCAGGGAAAAACCGAATGCGAGTACAGAACAAATAAGAAATTTATTCTTAAAATGCTTCATCCTAAAGCTCCTAAAAAAACAGTATGAGAAAAACAGTAAGTAAGTTTTGGGACCATCCGTGGTCTCTTACTTTCACCTAAGCAGTTAGAGTGCCAAGTGTGTTAAACGTAACTGTGTGAAATGAATTTTCTGAGTAAATTTCTCAGTGACACTTTGGCAATGACGCAGTTTATTTTTATCACTGAGAAGAAAGTTTTTTTTGACAGAGGAGACGACTCGCCTCCTCTGAAAAAATAGTTATAACAAGCTATGCAATAAGTTCTTTAGCAATTTTGATGGCCTCTCTGTGCGAGAACGGGCCAACTTCAATTTCATCTCCGATTACCGAAGAACGCGTTTTAAAAGCGTAAAATTTCCCTTTCACTTCGATTGTCAGTTTCGTAGGCAATGTAAACTTCCCCATCGCTTCAAGCTTATCCAGGCCTGTCTGAGTGAGGTTAATTTTAATTGTCGTTGCTCCGTGACGGTTCACTCTCTCTGCATGAGTGAAGTCTCCTTTTCGGAAGACTTTATCCGATCCAGGTGGTGCCTCATGAGCAAAAACGGTTTCAGTTTGTGATGTAATAACAGTAGCTAAAAATAATGATTTAAAATTCATTCGTTTAATCCTTTTTTAAATATTATGAGTTCAATACTAAAAACAAATGGATTAAACAGGCGGAGATAAACCTGACTTTATTCTCAAAGTTCGCGGATGGAGAAGTAAAATATCCCAAGCAAATAAAACTATGAATAAAAATACTGAGAAACAAATGATCGGTGATTCATTATACGTGACGTGTTTAACACAACCCTGGTGACAAATTGACTTCTTAACGTGTGCATGAACTTCTTTGGCGTAAGACGGAGATACTTGATCATTGTCGATCTCCGGCAACGGAGAATGGACATTGTCGCTCGAACTTACGAACAAACAATAAAAAATTGATAATGTTATCGAAGCGAAAACTCTCATTCACTAATAATGGTATGAATGAGATTTTTGTCAAGGTGGGAAACTATTGCTTACACAACTCATCAAGAGACATACTTTTTTTCTTGTGAAAAATTCCACGCTTCTCCATGTCTTTCGGAAGAGCTTCTGCACTACAACCTTTCACGAGAGAGAAATCTCCATCGATGACGAGTCTTTGCAATGTCAGTCTCTGCATTTTTAAATCGAGATCTGCTTTCAGTTGATTCACTTTAATTTCTGTCAACTGAGACTCTGTTTGAAGCAATGTCTGAAGTGAAATAAATCCTAGTTCATACTGGCGGCGCTGGCCTTCAAAAACTTTCATGCGTGCACTATACGCTGCCTGAGAAAGTTCCTGTTGCTCTTTGACTTCAACTAATTTGCCGGAAAGAACTTCAGCGACTTTCTCATTTTCTTCTTTAAATTGTTCGATTCTAAGAAGAAGTGAATCGATATTGTTATTGGCAATTTTAATATTCACCAGAGTATCTGCACCGATGCTGAAGCCCCCTCCTGCTTTCAAACCATCAAAGGGAGAAGCATTATTCGAACTTGTACCAGCGATACTGGCCGAAGACATGAAGCCAAACATTTTAGCCATTTTTCCGGCCTTAGCGGCCTTGACGATAAAATTCAATTGTATTGATTCAGGAGCAATATCAAGTGACCGCTGAGCAATTTCACCAATAGGTCTTGTTTCATATTCAGATCCAGGAAGTTCTTTTTCTTCCATGACCAACTCTGTCCCAAGAGGAAGAGCAAGCGAAGCTCTCAGGGCAGCTCTTTCTTCAATTAAAAGTTCTGCAATCTTGGAGACGCGAATTTTCGATTCTTCCCATTGAGCAAGGGCCATATTCAGATCTTCAGTTGTCACGTTCCCAAGAATGTCGCTTTGTTTTTTGAGCGTTTTATAAACGCGTTCAAGGACAACACTTTGGTCTACATAAACTTGATGAACTTTCTGATCATTAATCAATGTATAATAGAGAGAAAGTGCATTGGAGAGAACGTTTAGCTGAATCGCTTTATAGGAAGCTTTATCAGCTTCAAAAAGTTCTTTCTCTTGTTTCAACACGAGCCAGTTGGATGGAACTAAAAAAGGAAATAAAATAGTCACCGATGCCAGAAGAAAAGTGGGATTTGCCAGGGCCGGAAGCAATACGCCCAGATTCAAACTAGGCAGCAGCTTTGCTCTTGCCATGCTCACGTTGAGCTTTGAGTTTTCCACATTATTGAGTGCCTGTAGGAGAGAAATGTTTCCGGAGAGCAGCTGTGTTCTCACAGAAGCCGGGTTCACAGTAAACTTCGCTTCAGCTCCAAAAGTCTGCAAACTTAGTATTGAAGTCACAATCAGGGTGGCAATTATTTTTCTCATAACGACTCCTTAAAACTTGGCCTTAAGGTGCAGTCTGAGAAGAGTGACTTTCGTTTGAATTTCACAATCCCATCCAAAATCTTCAGCACTGTTTTCATAGCGGAAGCAGCTCAAGTTTGCGCGTGCCGGAGTCCCTCTTTGGTCAACAGGATCGTGGCCTACAATTGTCCCGGCCTTGTCATCAAGGATAGCATTTGCGAAATTCAATTCGAAATCTGTAAAATCGCAATTTACGTTTACAATGCGAACAGGAGAAAACAATTTATAAAATCTTTGCTCCGGTAGAATATCGCGATTGATGAAACTCATTTTAAAAGGAACATTTGTTTCGCCTGAACGGTAGACTCCCGTGTAACTGAAATCGAGACGTCTCATCTGTTGCAAACGCGTCCCTCCAATTTCAATCGATGAACGGTTGGGAAGAGAAGCATTTTTTGTCAAATCGAGTTCACCGCCAAATTCAGACTGGCCTTGCACTTCAATGCTGCCGTTCCACTTTTCATTGGCAATAACGCCAGATAAGCTGAGTTTTCCTGCGACACCGCCTTCCATTGTCACTGGAATAGTGACTTGAAAATCGCCGGTGATATTGTCGTAATAACCATTATCAAAAACAATTTCCGCGTTTGCGACACTTCGATAGCTTAATGTACCGCTGACGATAGCTCTTTGTTCGCTGGATTGAATATCTGTCTTTGCCTGAATTTTTAAAATGACAGCGCCTAGATTAGTGCCGTCGAGTTTTGAAATCACTGAACCTGTATACGTACCAGAAACTGACGAAATTCTTGAAAGATTCTGCACCAATTGATCGCGCTTATAATCTTCCATGTTCTTATCTTTTGAACAGCCGGCCACCAAAAGACCCAGACTCGAGATAAGCATTAAAAAAACGCACTTTTTCATAGACGACTCCTGAGAATAACTCTCTTTCAATACAGAAGGGTTTCTCCCTTGGTAAGGCTCACTGAAATATTTACCTGGCCATTTAATGGTCAGCTAAAAGTGAAAAATTCTTCTGTAATATTTCCAGGCCATGGATAACAGCTAAAGCCTCGCTTTCCGGTAAAGAAGAGAGCTTTTCGCTAATACGCGTCCGTGCGTTTGTTTTAATAATTTTGTGTAACTTCTGGCCTTCGGCCGTCAGAGACAAGGAGGTTTGCCTCCGGTCATTTTTGTTTATAGCTTTTTTCACCAGTCCTTCATTGACCAGGAAATCCAACATTCTCGAAATAGCGGCTTCACTCACTCCAAGCAATTCTCCAAGCTCTTTGTTGCTGCAAAGGCCGCGATTGATCGCGGCGAGAACGCGAAACTGGGGAACAGTTAATCGCTCACCTCTTCCCTTTCGCATTTCTTCGCGCAGATATTGTACCGTCTTCGGCATAATATCCATCATGAGTTCAGCGAGTTGTTCTGAGTGTTTTTTATTCAAAATTAATCCCTAAATGAACGCTTGATAAATAGAGCTCATGCCCCCCGGCCTTGCCCCATTGCCCTTTTAATCCAAGATCTACTTCAAACTTATTTTTAATTGGCACAATAAAATCAAATTTTAAAATCCCTGTGGCACCAAAATTTGTAAATGAATTTCCAAAAACGCTTTGCTCGCCCAAAATCATCACTGGAGCAATTCCTATCCCTGTTGAAAAGTAGAGCGAATGTTTAAGCGAAATGGCCAGATCCACATTTTGAATTAAATCCAATTGAAACAGATTTATTTTTTGTGCAAATACAGATGACTTTCTTTTAAAGCGCATCCATTCGCCGTCAATTTCAAAATGTCCTCGATAATAAAAAACATTGTTTGCAGTTTTTCTACCTAAGGCTACTCCGGCAAGTTCCTGTTTGAATTCCTGTGCATTGGGAATGAGTGAAGGAATTTTATAGGTTACCCCACAGAATGTGAGACCGGCATAATAAAGGCGATCGGCGCGCAATTCTTTTTTTCTCTCAGGCAATGGTGCCTGATCTCCAATGAGGATTTCCGGCCTTGTCTGAGGAACAGAATATATTTTTTCTATTTCAACTGGTTTTGTTTCTTTTGTTTTCTTCACTGTTTTTGCAGCAAAAGCACTGGTGGAAAAAAAGATTGCGGCCACGATAAGCATTTTCATTATTTGTCTCCTTCTCTCGAGAGAAAATCGACGAGTTTATCAAGAGACTGCCCTGAAGCCACAAAGTAATTAGAATAAGAAACGATGCTTTGATATTTTAATTTATCGAGATTATTTTTTGCCTGCAAAGCCGCTTGCTGAACAGTGAGGAATTGCAGGAAATCAATTTGTGATAATCGATATAAACGTCCGCCCTCTTCCTGAGTCTGCTCTGCAAGTTTTACAGCTGATTCCGAGGACACCAGCGAAGCTTCAACCGTTTCAAGTTCCTGCAGGCTCGAAACCTGCTTTAGGCTGAGATTGTTTTCAAGATCTTTGCGGGCAATGCGCAGCTGAGAATCCTGCGAGGCTATGATGGCCCTTTCCTGATTTGATGAAAATCCGGAAAACAGTGGAATAGTCAGTTGAAGTGAAATTGCCCAGCTGTTGGAATAATCGGAAAATAGATCAGCTTTTTTATAATTGTTGTATAAATAATCACCAACCAGCTTAATGTTTGGAAAATGTTTTCCCAAAACAACATCGCGATTGTAATCAAGCTGAGTTAATTGAAGCTGATTGAGTTCATATTCTGGCAGTCTGAAACTGGAAAGATCTATCATTTGCTGAACATCTTTCAAGCGCAGGGATTTAAGTGCCCCTTTGATTTTCAAATCGGGATGTTCTTTTTCTCCCATGTAAGCAATCAATTGCTGGCCCGCCACTGTGTATTGATTTTTAGCTTGCTCTAGTTGAGGCTGAATAAGCGCGAGTTGAGTTTTGACCTGGAGAATATCAAGCATTTGTCCACGGCCTTTTTCATAACGGCTCTGTGATGTCGCAAGTGATTTTTGAATGATATCCTGATTCTTCAGTAAATTAGTCAGCGCCTGCTGATTAAGAATAAAACGATAAAAAGCTTCTATAATATTTTGAGTGAGGTTTCTCTCTTCAATTTCTACATTGGTCTGTTGAATTTTCTTATCGTAATCCGATGATTTCACCGCAGAAAATAAACCTTTTCCGTAAAGTGTCTGAGACAATTTCAAATCACTTCCGTAAGTATTATAGGGATCGCCGCCGAATTTGGGATTACCTGTGTAGACAGCGTCTTTCTGATAGTTGCCGTTTAAAATCCAGTTAACTGTTGGATAGAGAGAGCTCGCGGCCAGGTATTTTTGTGAATCGTACTGATTCAGCTTTTCTTTTGCTGCCAGGAT
>DAIQAU010000038.1:6112-10831 GCA_036781565.1 Bacteriovorax sp.
TGGCCAAAAATCAATGGTGTCGCAGCTGCTACCGTAGCAGCTGAGGTCATCAGAATCGGACGCAAGCGTACTGGACAAGCGTCAAGCAATGATTCAAAAACATTTTTCTTTGAATGAGCGCGGACCTGATTGGTAAATTCCACCAGCATGATCGAGTTCTTTTTAGAAATACCCATAAGAACAATCAGACCAATAAAGCTGAACAAGTTAACAGAAGCTCCAAACAGCCACAGGGCCACAAGCGCTCCTGATACGGAAAACGGAAGTGCCACAAGAACCGGAAATGGATGGATGAAAGAATCAAACTGAACCGCCAGAATGAGAAACGCAACCAGAATACCGATTCCTAAAGCAGAACTTAAACTTTTAAATGAGCTCGAAAATCCTGCCGCCGATCCTTCAAGCGCAAATGAATAGCCAGTTGGAAGTATTTTATCGGAAATCGCTTTTGCCCTATCGAGAGCTTTTGATTGTGAAACTCCAGGAGCAAGGTTACCGAAAACCGATATTGATCTCTGACGATTTACGCGTGAAATAGTTTGAATGGCCTTTCCTTCTTCAATTGTAACCAGCTCACTCAAAGGAACTAAATTCCCCACATTGTTTCTGACGAAGAATTTTTTGAAATCTTCTTTGGCCTTTACCTGTTCATCTTTAAATTTAAAACGGATGTCATAGCGTTTGCCATCCATGGTAAACAGACCTTGTCTTAAACTTCCGATACCAGCAGAAAGAATCTGTCCGACATCTTCAACACTCACGCCTCTTTCGGCCATGGCTTCACGGTTTGGACGGAGAATGAGTTCCGGAATACCTTTTTTAAAATCTGTATCCAGATCAACACCTAATTTTTCTTCTTCAAGTTTAGCAATCAACTCTTTTGATTTTTGATCAAGAACATCCAGGTTTGACCCACGAAGGTTTACTGCAATCGGGTTTTGACGTCCTGAAGAAAGGTTTCGGGCAGAGTTATCTCTCATCGTCACCCGCACACCTTTCAATTCTTTCAACTCTTTTCTGAGCTGATCCATGATTACTGTATGTCCAACAGATCGCTGATCTCTTGGTTTTAAAATAATCGGAATAAACATCTGATTCACACCGGAAGAAGAGCCGCCTCCAGACCCAACAGAGACCAGATAGCCCATAATATTTTTATTTTTCTTCAGATACTCTTCAATCTTCGCGCCTTGCTCTGCTGTAGCTTCCAGCGAAGTTCCAGGTTTTGTCTGCGCTGTCATGATAATTAAATTCTGGTCTTGTTGAGGAACAAATTCCTGACGAACTTTCATAACAAGGAATAGTGATAAAATGAAAAAAGCAAGAGAAGCAAGGACCGTCGTCCATTTCCAGTTAAGTGTTTTAGCAAGAATTCCACGATAGAAATGTTCCACTTTCTCGAATGTGGTATCGAGATACCTTTCAAACCTGGAAACTTCCGGTTCTGACGAAAGAAGAGCGGCCGCACGCATCGGTGTAATTGTGACTGCTTCAAGCAATGAAAGCAGAACGCATGCACACATGGTCACACCAAACTGAAAAAAGAATTTCCCTATAATTCCTTCCATAAAAACAACTGGAAGAAAGACGGCGACAACTGCTAGGGTTGCCGCACTGGCAGCAGGTAAAACTTCTTTAGAACCTTCAGAAGCCGCTGTCACAGAATCCTTACCCATGCGGTAGTGTCGTACAATATTTTCTAAAAGCATGATCGCATCATCTACAACAATGGAAATAGACAAAGTTAATGCAAGCAAAGTGAAAAGGTTAAGAGTGAAGCCTGAAAAATACATGATCGTAAAAGTTCCTACGATAGAAGTAGGAATGGAAAATAAAATATTGATCGCTGCCTGAAGGCTTCCAAGAAAAAGAAAACAGATGATGATGGTAATAATGGCGGCAACCCACAATTTTTCAATTGTCAGATCGACTGTCGCTTTAGTCGACTTAGTGTAGTCCACGATAACCTGATACTGATAGCCTTTCGGAAAACTTCCTTTAATCTGCTCTAGTTTTTTTCTTACGTTTTCTGCAACATCAACTTCATTAGTCCCGCGCTGTTTTCTGATTTGCAGACCAATAGCTTCCTGACCATTGACTCTTGCAATTCTTCTTATATCTGAAAGACCGTCAACCACTTCAGCAACATCTTTGATATAGAGTTTGCGGCCGTAAACTCTCTCACCGCCTCCACGCTTCAGGATGCGGATATTTTTTACTTCTTCAATTGTGGAAGCTTCGCCAAGCCAGCGCACGCGCAACTCACGCAATTTCTCGACAAACTGGCCTGCCGCACTTTCGACGTGCTGGGACTTCAAAGCGTTCACCACGTCAGTAATTGTGAGGTCAAATTGATTAAGCTTTTGTGTATCAATCCAGACTCGAAGATTTCGATCAGCGAAACCACCGACAGTAACTTCTCCTACACCTGGAAGAAAGCGCAGTTGATCCAACAAGTAACTGTCAGACCAGGCAAGCATATCTTTTAAATCTGCCTTACCTGAAATTGAAACAATCAGAATCGGATCTTCTTCCGGGTTCTGCTTTTTTACAATCGGTGGATCAATATTCGGCGGAAGTCTCAGCTGGCTCAGGGCCGTCTGCACTTCCTGTAAAGCTACGTCCACATTCCGGTTCATATCAAATTCAAGAGTCACTTGACCCGAACCTTGTTTGGCCGAAGCGCGCATCTCTTTAATACCTTCAATCGAAAGAAGTCTTTCTTCGATAGGAGTAATCAGTTCCGACTCTACAACCTCTGGTGCAGCACCATTATAAGTAAAAGAGACGCTGATGATCGGAAAGTCGATATCCGGAAGCTGACTAATCCCCATTCTGTTCAGGGAAATGGCTCCGAAGACAATTAAGGCAAACATGAGAACCCAAGCAAAAACCGGGCGTTTTATAGAGAGATCAATTAAGTTCATAGATAGTCTCAAAAAATGTTAGTTGCCACATCTTACAAAATAATCCTTAACATTGTTAAGGATTTTCTTAAAACACTGTGCCCCGTATTTTTGACAACTCCTGGACAAAAAACTTGAGCTAACCCTTGAATAATTCCAAAATTAGTTTTCGCTTTGCTGGAGCCTTACAATGCGGTTACTAGTATGGGGTCTGAAATGAAGTTACCGGTCTGTTCCTTGGTATTGATAAGTTTTGTTTTGTCATCCTGCTTAAAACAACAGGAGTCCATCACACCCATTGCGCCAGCAATGACGATCGCTGAAATTCAGCGCGAAGCTTTGATGAAGACGGCCGAAGAGGCCGGACACGCCGAGCTTTCCGCCGATGCAAAAGCGACGCTCGAGATGTCTACTGATCCTCATATCTTTTATCTGAATGTGAAATACAAGATCAACAACATTGATGTTTTTCAGGCAGCTAATATGCCTAACAGCTTTGAGCAATTGGGACATTCCTTTTTGCAGACAATGGCGAAAGTTGTTCTTGCTGTGAGCGGTCCCCGGCAAATCGATATCAATGATATTGACCTGACAATACCTGCTTCACTTGATCTCGATCGCTCGGTTGTAAAATCCATTCAGATAAAAAAAATTTTTCTGACCTACAATAAAGATCTCGATCACAATTCTGATTACGCAGCTAATTTTTCTTTTATTGATTCACTGGAGCTTTCACGTGAAGTCACTATTCCTAAATTAGGAAAGGCCAATACACTTTTCCTCAGTTACAGAAAGGCGCGGAATTTCTGCATGTACAAATGCATTCAATTCGACATCCTTGAAGACAACCTGATCGATTTATTAAAACCGAACACAAACATCAAATTAAAACCAAATCTTTCAATTGCGAGTTTGCCGGCGATCAATGAACTGGCGCTGGATGGAGAAATCCAGCTGAGAATCGGGTTATTGCTTCCGTTTTAAAAAAAGAAACGGAACTCAGCATCTACCCGGTCGTATTTGGGAATATTTTTTCCAGCGAAAATACTTTGTCCTGCGAGTGTTACACCAAAAGGGAGAAAAAATTTTTTCTGATTATAAAGTCCGATCGTTGAAAAATTAAAATTGATCCGGGCAACATGTGAGATTTTTTCAGTATCTGTTTCGAGAATATGATCTGCCGTTGGGTTTTGACTGCGGTAATCTGTTTTTTCAGTATACTCCACTCCGTAGACGAGCCCTGTTGAGAATTCATCATTCCAGCTGTAATTGAGTTGTGTGTTCCCTGCATATTTATTGCCCAGCTTGATTCTCGCCTCACCTTTATTTTTGGTGACAGGAAATGTAGAGGAATCTGGCTGTCGAACAATCGCATGATAGGGAAACTGATAAGTAAGTCTGGACCAGAGATCGAGACTCCAGTTGGGATCAAAAGCAAAACCTCCACCGAATTCATAAAAAGCATCCCATTGACCATCGCCGAAAGAAATATCCTGCAAAATATCAGGATTATCTTTTCTTCCAGTCGGTGCGACTGCGCCCATGCTGATGAGGGCCCCTGCATTTCTCCACTTGCGCAACTGATACAGAAAACCCAGTTCTGCATCACCAAAGGCATTGGCATTCCAGCGGCCGAGAGGTTGATAATTATAATAATTGACGAAGAGAGATTGAATGAGACGAACATCAACATCAGGAAGATTTTGCAGAATCACTGAGGCATTTGTTCCCGCAGTGGTTTGCCCTTTGGCAGTTCTGTTGATTTGCAAATCAACTTCCGCTGTATAAAAAGGCACAAAACCATAAAAGGTCA
>DAIQAU010000038.1:10931-16968 GCA_036781565.1 Bacteriovorax sp.
TTGATTTGCAAATCAACTTCCGCTGTATAAAAAGGCACAAAACCATAAAAGGTCAGTTTGTCAGTGACGCCATAACCGCCGCCTAAGCCCTGCGCATGCACTTTGGATTTTGCACTTCCTTCAAAAGTTCCGAGACTAAAAGCTGCGTAATCCGCAGGTGAAGAAACTTTTAAGTTATCGAGATAAGCATCAACTGCTCCGTTCACTCCTCTGATGGCCTCCGCATTAATATTGGCGTTCACGTTATATCCTTTAAAATCCCCCGATCCGTTATAACTGCCGGTAATGGTCCCGGTTTGAACAAAGCGCCAGGTAAAATTGCGAACACCCTTGGGAAGAACGTCATAGTATGCAGCGTGAAGTGCTGAAGACAATAGGAAAAAGAGAGCGAGGAGCTGTGGTACAACCCTTGCAATTTTATTCGTGGCCCTATTGAATTTAACCATAAAAAGCATTGATAAAACCTATTTCTTTCGAGAGACTCATAATGGGAGAAGCTGATTAATAGGATGAAACTTAAAATTCTTTCATACAATATACACAAAGGTTTTGACTGGAGAAATCAAAATTACTTTTTGCATGAAATGAAAGATTTTATCAGATCCTCCCACGCCGATATCGTCTTTCTTCAAGAGGTTGTCGGCAAAAACGAAAAATATAAAGAGCGCGGCTACATAGACGAACAGTTCGAATTCCTCGCTGAAGAAATCTGGCCGCATTATTCTTACGGTCATAATGCCGTTTACGATCACGGTCATCACGGCAATCTTATCTTGAGCAAATTCCCCATTGAACAATTCGACAATATTGATCTTTCCACCAACCGTTTTGAAAAACGGGGGCTTTTGCTTTGTAAAATTCAATTGCCTGAAGAAAGATCGAAAGTTCCTTATTTCTATGCGGCTTGTTCCCACCTGAACTTACTTCATGGCGGTCGCCTTCTTCAATATGAAAAAATAAAAGAAGAAGTGAGAAATAGAATCGGAGACGATGTACCTTTCATCATCGCCGGAGATTTCAATGACTGGAATAAAAAATGTGCGCACGTGTTCGAAGATGATTTGCAGATGCAGGAAGTGCATAAAACCCTGCACGGCACGTTTGCCAGAACTTTTCCAGCGGCGTTCCCTATGCTCACTCTGGATAGAATCTATGTGCGCAATGCTCAGGTAAAAAAAGTTAAAATTCTGGGACCGACTCAACAGGAAACCATGCTGAAGCATCTCTCGGACCACCTTCCTTACTATTGTGAGGTTGATCTGCATGGACCATAACTTTTTTCAACTTTCACAAAATAACGATGTCCATTTTCTGCTCGATGGTCCGGGATACTACGACGAATATCTTTCTCTTATCAGAAATGCGAAAGAAGTCATTCAACTTCAGACATATATTTTCTGGATGGATGAATTTGGCTCAAGAGTCCAGCAGGAGTTAATCAAAGCTGCTGAAAGAAAAGTAGAAGTTTTTGTTCTGGTCGACAGCGTGGGCTCGCGCCTTCTCTCGCTGGAAGCAGAACAGGAAATGGTGAAGGCCGGAATTCACTTTCAAAGATTCAACTCTCTTCGGTTTGACTGGCTCTATCGATGGGGCCGCAGACTCCATCATAAAGTTTTAATTGTTGATGACGAAGCAGCTTTAATTGGCGGCATCAACGTGGCCAATACATGTGTTGAAGAATCTCATTGCCCACAGCTCGACTTTGCCGTTTTGATCAGAGGGCCGGTTCTTCCCAGACTCTCACTATACTGTCAGATGGTTTTCAAATCATCTTCGTTTCAGAAGATAAACTTTCCGAAGATAACTCCACCAGCTCACGGTTATCCAGAAGGCGTCGCTTTAAAAATCTTGATTAATGACTGGGTCTTTCGTCGTTGGCAGATAACGAAGCATTACACCAAGCTGACGAAGAAAGCGAAAAACGAAATTACGATTATCAATTCGTATTTTTTTCCGCGCAAGACTTTTATGAAACAACTGGTGGACGCCAGAAAACGTGGCGTGCGGGTTCGTTTGATACTTCCAAAATATTCAGACTGGCCTAGCTACATTCTCGCTTCTGAATATCTCTACGGCTATTTTCTTAAGAATGATGTTGAAATTTATCAATGGACGAAATCGATTCTTCACGGAAAACTCGCGACGATTGACGATCATTGGGCGACTATCGGTTCGTTTAACCTTAACTACACAAGTTATCAGCAAAACCTTGAAATGAACGTAAACGTTTATTCAGAAGGTTTCACGGCAGAATTAAAAGCAAAAATCGAGGACATCATTGCCAATGGATGCGTGAAGCTCGACGCTAAAACATTTACTATCAGCTCTCCGCTGAGTCTACGCTTCAAGCGTCTCTTCTATTATTTAATTCTTGCCCTCGTGGCCAACTTTTCAATCGGTCTCATTTATCAGGAAGACAATAATAAAGAAAATCGTTTTTATAATCTGTTGAGGATTGTCGGAGCTCTCTTCTTTTTGACTCTGGGATTTATAGGGGCCATCTTACCGGTTGTTCCTGGTTTTCCTTTTTTCATCATTGCTTTTCTTTTGGTGTACAAGCAGATTCTCATGAACAACAAGCGCGAAGCTATGTAAAAAAAAAGGCGATCCTTTCGAATCGCCTTTCCACATCTGTCCTGAATTTTTTAGAACCAATATTTAAGAGCAACCGCTGAGATCAGTGAATCTGGCGATTTATTTGTCCAGATATACTTCGCGTTTGCACCAAGAGAGATAAAATCGTGCGAGCGGTTTGATGTTAATGGAATATCAAATCCCGCGAGTGGTCCACCACCGAATCTCCATGTGCCATCTGTAATAACAGGTCCTGCTCCGGCACCAACGAAGAAATCTTTAATAAAGGGAATGTCCCCACCAAATCTTGTCGATGCTTTTAAAAGCGCCATTGAACGTCTGGCATCATCTGCGCGATCCAGTTTTGTCGTCGTCCCTTCAACGCCCACGCTCCAGACGCTGGTAGGTTGGTAACCTATATCGAGACCATACTCTGCACTTGAATTAACATCACTTCCGGATGGTGAGTTAACCCCACCTAATAAACCGACGTGCAATTTATTATAGCGTTCTCCAAGAGTTTCACTCGGGCCCATTGTTCCTGTGACAGTGTTGTCTGCATTCATGGAACCAGCACTGGTCGAGGAGTTGTATTGGTTTCCGGAGTTGTATTGACTCCCGGAGTTTTCTTGAGTTCCAGTTGCACTCATAGAACTTGATGTTTCATCTGAATATTGATCAGAGTTCACAGAAGGTTCAGTTGTTCTTGTGCTGCTCATAGAGCTTGACGTTTCATCTGTATAAGATGAATCATCTGGTAAAGAGTCGGATGTTCCCGTGTTGTAGTGTTCAGGGTAAGTTGCAGTCGTATCATTATACTGGTTTATGTCATCTGCAAAAACGCTCAGGGATCCCGACAGAAGTGCTATTGCAAATAATGATTTAATCATAGTTAACTCCCATGGTTTGCCTTTTAATTCAAAGATTAAAAGGATTCATTATTAAAAGTGCAATCTGAGTACCATTAAAAGTAATAGAATATTTCATCGTGCGCGTCCTATTTTGCCCTTACCTCTCCCGTCATTCCGTAAGAAAAATCGCGAATTATATTTGGCATAGTTAATGCTCATTTAAAAACACAAAAAACCATGGAGAGATTTTTATGGATGATACAAGATGTTTAAACTGCGGAGAGAATATAGAAAAAGATTATATTCTTTTTATCAATGGTACGGAGTATACGTTTGACAGCTTTGAGTGCGCAGTAAACTTCATGGCCCCACGATGCACAAATTGCAATTCGGTGATCATGGGTCAAGGTGTGCACCTTGAAGGTGAAATATTCTGCACTCACGATTGCGCATCCTCAGAACATTTTAAAACGGTCGTTCCATGACCTATAATGATGTTCTGAACTTCTGGTTTCAACAACTGACACCGGAACAACACTTCATCAAAAACGATTCTCTCGATCTGAAAATGGTCGAGAAATTTATTATCATTCATTCGGAAGCAGTGGCAGGCGAATTATCCGGCTGGAGAGATGAACCTGAAGGGCGGCTCGCTGAAATCATTTTGATCGATCAGTTTTCACGCAATATTTACCGTGATGAACCCAAAGCTTACACTAATGATTCAATGGCGCTGGCGCTTGCTCAGGAGGCGATCCGTCTGGGCATTCAAAAGAATTTTTCAGCGGATTACAAACAATTCCTTTATATGCCTTTCATGCATTCTGAATCAAAAGTAATACATGAAACGGCCGTCAAACTTTTCTCAGAACCCGGTCTTGAATCAAGTCTCCCTTATGAAATCGAGCATAAAAAAATAATAGACCAGTTTGGACGATATCCGGAACGCAATGCTATTCTTGGAAGAACCAATACTCCTGAAGAAAATGACTATCTTCTGGAAAAAAATTCTTTCATCTGGAGCAGCAAAGTTTATGAGGAGTCAACCACCATCCGGCATTAATACTAATTTGAGGAGAAGAATGAACTTTATACTGGAAGTGTTTGCTTATATGCTTCTTCTTGCTTCCCGCACACTTTATTCCAGAACAGAAGTTCCGTTGCCTAAACCTGAACTCAATTATCATGTAGTCAATTCATCAGAAGTCATTGGATGGCCAAAGGAAAAAATGCCGGCAGCTCCCGGTTCATTTATCGTAAAAAAATTTGCTGAAGAATTAAAAAATCCGAGAATGGTTTTTGAAACTCCCGATCATCAGTTGCTTGTCGCCGAATCAAAAGCGAACCGGATCAGCTTGCTGGAAGATAAGAACAACGATGGTTTTTTTGAATCTAAACAGATTGTTCTTAAGAATTTACGACGTCCGTTTGGCATGATGGTTCTTGGCGAAAAACTCTATGTAGCGAATGAAGATTCTGTCTGGACATATCCCTATACTAAAAACATTTCTCAACTCAATGAAGCTGCAGGAAAAAAAATTCTCGATCTTCCGTCCGGCGGAGGTCATTGGACCAGAAATATTATTGCTGCCAAAAATGGGAAAAAAATTTATATCGCTGTCGGTTCTGCTTCTAATATTGCTGAAGATGGAATGAGTGCTGAAAAAAACCGGGCCGCTATTCTCGAAGCAAATCCTGACGGAACTGAATTAAAAATCTTTGCCAGTGGTTTAAGAAACCCAGTGGGACTGGGCTGGGCCCCGGGCACAGAAGATTTGTGGACTACCGTCAACGAACGAGATCTCATCGGTGAAGATCTTGTTCCGGACTTTTTCACGAAAGTGCGTGCGAATGGATTTTATGGATGGCCTTATTCATACATCGGATCGAACATCGATCCGCGAATAAAAGAACAAAGACCGGAGCTGGTAAAAAATGCGCTTGTTCCGGATGTGAGATTGCAGGCCCACTCTGCGAATCTGGGATTTGCCTTCTACGAAAAAAGAGCTTTTCCTTCGCATTATCACGATGGGGCCTTCATTGCCCAGCACGGTTCCTGGAACAGAAAAAAACTTGCCGGCTACAGAGTCATTTTTATTCCGTTTAAAAATGGAAGACCTTCAGGAGCTCCGGAAGACTTTCTTACCGGATTTATTGCCAATGAAAAAAAGAGCGAAGTTTATGGAAGACCTGTCGGTATCACAGTGATGGACGACGGTTCATTGCTCGTTGCAGACGATGGAGCTGATGTGATCTGGAGAATTAGTTATAAGAAATAACGAAGGAAAATTTTATGGCCAACGTTTCAGAAACAAACATTGCTCTCTTCTGCGACTTTGAGAATATTGCACTTGGCGTCCGGGATGCAAAGTACTCAACGTTTGACATCAACAAAGTGCTGGAACGTTTACTGGTCAAAGGGAGCATCGTTGTCAAAAAGGCTTATTGTGATTGGGAACGCTATAAAGACTTTAAGGCCGTCATGCATGAAGCTGCTTTCGAGCTTATCGAAATTCCGCATGTCAGACAGTCCGGGAAAAATTCGGCCGATATCCGGATGGTCGTTGATGCTCTCGATCTTTGCTACACAAAAGAGCACGTCGATACTTTTG
>DAIQAU010000039.1:0-10375 GCA_036781565.1 Bacteriovorax sp.
GGTTCCTGGAACAATTGTTCCACCGGAGCTACCTTTTGTCCTTCAGTTCGTACGCGGGAAACTTTTAAGTCCATCAGTGGTTTGTTCAAATAGAGTTCAAGAAGTTTTACACATTTTCTTTCGAGCGACGTGTTTAAAGATTCAGGAAATTTATTCGTGAGCAGATGTTTATTCCAACCTACTCCGTACCCTACTCTTTCTTTTGCCCTGAAGTTGAATCCCAAGAAAGCAGAGTTAAAAGAATTTTCCAGATCAAAGAAAAGATCGATATTAAAAATATCGTGCAGGTTCGCACAATAGTGATGAGTCTCGATGAGATTTAATTTGGTCTTCGGTCTTTCAAACGCGCGAAGCTTGAAGGGAAGAAACTGATACGCCAAAGAAGTCCCCTCTTCACATACCAGAAATAATTCCGCTGTAGGAAACTCTTCGCTGACTGCGATGAGAAAAGGAAAAAGATTGAAACAATCATTCAGCGCAGGAGGACATTTAATGAGAATTTTTCTAATCGGGTCTTGTGTTAATTCCATTGCGACGGATCCTTAAATCTGAAATCAAATAAATCTTTAAAGTCTGAGAGTTCCGGATTGGGCGGAACGGCCCTCACCATTTTTTTTAGTTTCGCCCAGTCAAGATTGCGATTAAGCAGATCGCTTTCAATTTTGTATTGTTCACAGCGGTCAAATTTTTGCTTTGCCTTGGTAATTAAACCATTGGCCCCAATGATATTTTCATCGCGGTAATGAATCATCGCCGCCGCAACCTGAATCACGGCCCAGTAAACGTTGCGTACCTGGTTCGGTTCTTCTCGCCAGTGGTCTTCAAGTTCTTCGTGGCACTCCCAGTATTTCTGAGCGTTAAACAGGCGGATTCCCTCTGCGATTGTCTGCAAATGTGTCTGATCAAATTGGGACATGTTTTTTGCCTGTTTGTTTCTTTAAGAGTAAGCTTTCTTCACTGTTTAATCATATCTATTCTATCGTTAAAACTGGATTATCGTTATGTCGGAAATTTCTGATCAGATTCAAACCCTAGTACCCGAGTATGTTCGTAACCTACAGGTGTATCAGGCCGGGAAACCCATTGAAGAACTCACTCGCGAACGCGGTTTAACCCGCATTTCCAAGCTGGCCAGCAATGAAAATCCCCTTGGACCTTCTCCCTTTGCCATTCAAAAGATGACTAATGCACTCTGGGAAGTGCACCGCTACCCTGATATGAATGCCTATGCCCTTAAATCGGCGCTGGCAAAACTTTATAAATTGAAAAAAGAAAATATCATTCTGGGCAACGGCTCAGAAGGAATCATGAGTTATATTGCACGAGCTTTTGTTCAACCAGGTCATGAGATTCTTACCAGCGAAAATACATTCATTGGTTTTTATATTATCGCCAGAAGTGTGGGAGCACATTTAAAAACAGTCCCGCTTAAGAACTATCGCTTCGATGCAGAAGCTCTCGCTAAAAACATTACTCCAAAAACGAAAATCATCTACATCTGCAATCCGAACAATCCAACCGGAACCTATATCACAAAAAAAGAATTCGATACTTTGATGTCTCACGTGCCTTCACATGTGCTTGTCATTCTAGATGAAGCGTATTTTGAATTTGCACGCGAAACCGAAGATTATCCAAACTCGATGGATTATCGTTATGACAACGTGATTACTTTGCGCACGTTCTCTAAAGCTTATGGCCTTTCCGGTATAAGAATCGGTTACGGTTTCGGTCATGAAGATTTGATTGCGAATTTACATAAAGTGAAAATGCCTTTTGAGCCGGGACTCATCGCTCAGATGGGCGCTCTCGGTGCGATTTACGATAAACCTCACTTGAAGAGAACAGTTGTTAATAATAAAAGACGCTACACAGAGCTTTTTGATTTTTTAACCAAGCATCAATTCAATCCGATTCCGTCTGTCGCAAACTTCATTGCTTTTAAAACAGGATCTGAAGAAGCTTCACGCTATCTTTTCGATAAGCTTCTTGATCATGGTGTGATCATTCGTCAGCTTAAGGCCAATGAAATGCCGGAATTTGTCCGCGTTTCTCTTGGAACGAAAAGAGAGATGAGCCATTTTTTCAAGGCCATGGAAAATGTGTTGCCTGAATACAACAAACGTTACGGGAGACCGAAAGCATGAAAGTAGTAACCTATATCCACTATCACGATTTAGGTGTTTCAAAACGACTGGGCATTTTGATGGATGATAACAAAATCCTCGATCCCAATCTGGTCTTTGCCTGCGATTTTGAACGCGAAGGAAGATATAATTTTCGCGAAAGAGCTGATCATCATTGCCCGAGTTCGCTTCATGCTTTGTTGACTCTCAAAGAAAATCCTCTCGAAATTCTGCACACTGCTCTTGGACTCAATATCTTTCTGGAAAAAGTCGGACAACCTACTTTGAAAGATGGAACAAAATATTTAATCGACTTATCCACATCCAATATCGCGCTGGATGCACCTTTGGACAAAATTGTAACTTACCGTGACTTCTATGCTCACGAAAAACATGTCGAGACTGGATTTAAAAAGCGCGGCGAAAAAATTCCTGAAGCGTGGTATGAAATACCGGCCTATTACAAAGGGGCAACAGCTGGTTTCATCGGACATGGTGCTGAAATTCTCTGGCCTTCTTACACCGACATTTTGGATTATGAACTTGAACTCGGAATGGTCATCGGCCTCGATGGCTATAACATCCGCGAGAAAGAAGCTCACAAGCATATTTTCGGCTTCACCATTCTCAATGATATTTCCGCCCGCGATATTCAAAGAAAAGAAATGCAAATTCGCCTTGGCCCGGCCAAAGGAAAAGATTTTTGCTCTATTATCGGCCCAGTCATTACAACGATCGATGAATTCAACTCAAGCGAACCCAATCTTTTAATGACTGCAAAAGTGAACGGCGTTGAATGGTCACGGGGTTATTCTGGCGATTGTCATTTTTCATGGGCTGAAATGATCGCTCACGTCTCGAGAGATGAATGGGTCTGTTCGGCCGACTTATTTGGCTCAGGAACAGTCGGAACAGGATGCGGGCTTGAACTCGATAAGTGGATCAAGCCCGGAGATATTCTTGAACTGGAAATTGAAGGCATCGGTAAGTTAATAAACAAAGTTGGCAGCAAAGCTGTCTATAAATAGGGAGCCGTATGGAAAATTTTAAAACATCAGGCATTCACACTAAGCAAGCTCACGTAAAAATTCCGGAAGGACTTTTTGAAGAAGAGCATGGACGAAAAGGATTTTTCGGGCGCGTCTCTCACCTTTACCATCAAAAAGCACCTGTTGGCTGGACGAACATTGAAGGCGATCTAAAGCCTCGCTGTCAGCCGCCAATGTACAACAATAAACTTCCTAAAAATGTTTTCACACCGATTCTTCAAAACAGTGATTGCATTATCAGTCTCGGACATTACACAGAATCATTTAAGAATTTTTATCGAAGCGCTGACTTTGATGAAATGATTTTCATCCATGACGGTACCGGACGCATTGAGACGATTTACGGACACCTCGACTACGTTCGCGGCGATTATATTATTTTGCCAAGAGGAACAACGTATAAGCTGTACCTTAAAACAGAGACCAAAATTTTTAAAGTTGAATCGAATTCTGAGTTTGAACAACCGGATCGCGGAATGATGGGGCCCAATGCTCTTTACGATCAATCAGCATTAAAAGTTCCTGAAGCGGCCGTAGGGTCAGAGCAGGATAAATCAGAATACAAAGTTGAAATAAAGCGCCTTGGCGAAATAACAACGGTTACCTATCCGTTTAATCCTCTGACTGTCAGTGGATGGAAAGGTTCACTTTATCCATTTAAACTTTCTATTTATGATTTTTGCCCGGTCATGAGTCACCGTTACCACATGCCTCCAAGTGCACACACGACATTTGTTTGCAAAAACTTTGTTATCTGTTCATTTGTTGAAAGACCACTTGAAGACAGCGAAGTTCATGGGGTTTTAAAAGTACCTTTTTATCATTCGAATATTGATTTTGATGAGGTTCTCTTTTATCACCAGGGGAATTTCTTTTCGCGGGATAATATCGATGCAGGCGCTTTAACGTTTCATCCGCAAGGAATTCACCACGGTCCACATCCAAAAGCTTTCGCCAACAGCAATGCCAAAACCTATACAGATGAGTATGCCGTCATGGTGGATACAAAAAATCCACTGAAGCCGACGAAATGGTTCAGTGAGAATGAACTTAAGGATTATTGGAAAAGCTGGATGACTAAGTAATATTTTTATATTGCGACTGAATCAGGTCGTGCACATGAACTGCCAGCTCTGATTTAGTCGCAAATTTTTTTGCTTCAACAATATCAAGTACTGACAACTCCACCTCCACTCTCTTTTTTGAAAATAGCGCCAGGGCGTGTTCAAAAAAAGGTTTATCTCCAAACCAAAAAACCAATTCATGATTCTTCTTGGAAACTTCTTCTCCATCGAGTTTTCTATAATTAAGACAGAGGGGCAAAATTTCCGCATGCGAATCGATTGCGGCCTGAAGCATGGGCGGCTTAAAAGGATAAACCTGTGCCCCATCAGTGCTTGTGGCTTCGGGAAAAACTGCAACATTCAATTTATGTTTTAAGGCATGAGTCAGCTCTTTCACTTCCTTGTGAATATTGCGGCGATTTTTGCGGTCTACAAAAAGGCATCCTCCCAGCATGCAAAGATGTCCGAGAAAAAAAGTTCGTTTCATTTCCATAGATGTGACAAAGCATGTAGGAAACCGCGAGCTGATAATAAACACATCCATATAAGACAAATGATTGCTGACGATCAGTGCGTGATCCGGGATTGTGGCCGTAAGATTTTTTTGAACGACATTGATACCAATAATGGTGAGCGCCGCACGCGATACATAAGAAACCAATACAGTGAGAAATGGTCTCGCCTTGTTTATTTTAAAGAAGCATAAAGCATAGATGCAAAGAGACAAGATCATGTAAATGAACAATACGATGGCAAAGACGATAAATTTTGGAATGGCCCTGAACATACAAAAAGTATACTCTTGAAAAGATAAAAGGAGTTCAAAATTATGAACATGAAGACATTTGAAACAACCGGTGCTTTTGCAGATAACTACAAATTTCTTATTGGCTCAATCTTGCCAAGACCGATTGCGGTTGTTTCAACACTCAACAAAGACGGAACAAACAATGTCGCGCCTTTTTCTTTTTTCACGGCAGTTTCTGCTAAGCCTATGATCATTGCCTTTTGTCCGATGATCCGCTCAAGTACCGGCCAGATGAAAGATACGCCGATCAATATTTTAAGAGAAAAAGAATTCGTCGTAAATTTTGTGCATGAAGATCTCGCTCAAAAAATCAATATGACTTCGACAGAACTTCCCTACGGTGAAGATGAATTTAAATTTGCAGGGCTGACTCCTCTTGATTCAGAAGTCATAAAGGCCAAGCGTATAAAAGAAAGTCTCATTCAATTTGAATGTATCTTCCGTGATCAACTCAACTATGGCGATCTACCTGGAGCTGGGCAGCTCATCACTGGTGAAGTTGTGAGAATTCATGTTGCTGAAGAAATTATGGAGAATGGAAAAATTATCACTCAAAAATATAAACCAGTCGGCCGGGGTGCGGGAAACGACTGGTTCAGATGTGATAGTACTTTTGTTCTTGAACGATTAATGGCGGCGCAAATTCAAAAGTGATTGTTCGTCTGCATCGAGGATACTCCCCGAATAAAGATCTTTAATCTCAACCCAGACGTCGAGATTGCAACCTTCTGTCAGCGCCACTGCAATTGAACGGTCCGTTGATGTATCATCTGGAGAAGGATTGAGCAGAATCATGTCGGCAGTGGCATCAGGGTTTTTGCAATTTTCCATATGCATTTGCCAGTAAACGACAGGAATTCCTCCCGCGATATAATCCATGACATAAACTTTTTCCCCGGCCTTATATTCTATGCCTTCTGGAAAAGTAATGGTCTGATTTAATTTGTAGGTTTGATAGAGTTCCAGGTCTGTCCACTGAAGAGCCTCTGCATGAGCGAGAGAAGCAAAAACTACCATCAATAGTGCGATCATTTTTTTCATTTTGTGACTCCATTCATTATCTGAAAAAATTCCGGAAAAGATTTATTTACACAATCAGCGTGGGCAACAGTTCCACCTGCACCTGTACGCAAAAACAGATAGGCTGCCATGACCATGCGGTGATCGCGGGCCGTTGTCAGGCCGGCAGGCGCTGCAGGTCTGGAAGGTCCCGTTATTTTTATTTCAGCACGACTTTCATCAAATTGAAAAGGAACAGACAATGCCGTCATTATTTTCATGAGTTCATCCAGTCGATCACTTTCTTTGTGACGAAGAACTGAAAGATTCGTTAAAACGCTCTCTCCTTCGATTTGAGAAGCGAGAAACAGGAGCGCTGGGACGAGGTCAGGATAACGGCTTCCGTCGACTTTAAAAGGCTTCAGGCGGTTTTTAGAACTGGCCCTCAAACCTTGCCCGGTCCATTCCAGATCTGCCCCTGCAGCTATCGCAATATCAATAAAAGCTGAATCACTCTGATACACATCTTTCTCATGGCAATTGGTGATAAGGACTTTGCCGTCCACCAGCGCAAGGGCAAGTGGATAACTGAGAGAACTGAAATCCACTGGTACATCGAGGGAATTTTTCTTCAAGCTTTCAGCAAGAATAAATTTCGTCATTTCAAGATAAGTTTCCGAAGCTTTGACATTCACCGGAACAACGGTGAGCGGAAGATTTGAGAAAGCAAGCATCATGGCCGAAGCAAATTGAGTGCTTTTCCCGCAATCAATCTCCAGCCGGGATGTATTTTGCATGCTGGCAGGGCCTTTGATTTCAATCCATGCGCCATTTCTGTTTACAGCAACATCAACATTGAGATCACGCAATGGTTTAAGTAAATCCTCCATTGGACGTTCGCTCATTTTTTCACTGGGAAAGAAACGGTAAGTCTTTTTTCCACGCGCAAGAAGCGCCATTAGAAAACGGTTAGTCGTTCCACCGTCACCAGTGTGAAGATCGACGGTGTCGCCCGCGGTTTCGCTTTCACATTGCGGAAAAGAATTTGTAAAAACGACACTCGAATCTGTTCGACGAATTTTCAGTCCAGCTTTTTCAAGACAGTCCAGCATAGTCAGAACATCGGTTGAATCAGGAAGATGATTGATTTTAAAACCGCCACCGCGAATCGCTCCGATAATAAGCGCGCGGTTGGCATATGATTTACTCGTTGGTAATTCGATTACTGCGTGAAAAGATCCTGGCTCAACTTTATAAAGTGAATTTTTTAAGTTCATCTTTATTGGCTTCCAGCACGTTTTGAATTTCTTCAAAAGTTTTGCGTTCGACCTGAGCGTTGCCGATGTCGTTAACTAAAACGAGATCGATTGAGCTCAAAGCTGAAATCTTTTTGTCTTTTTGAAGATACGTCATGATCTTATCAATAGGGAATTCCTTATTGAACCAAGGAGGATTTTTTCCCGGAATATTAAGTGCATTTTTAAGCGCTATAATATCGTTAATGTTTTTCTCTGAACCAAAAATCTTAAAGACTAGTACCATTCCCCACATGACGGCTTCGCCGTGTGGTAGGTTGTAAATAAACTCCAGGGCGTGACCAAAAGAGTGGCCAAGGTTCAGAATTTTTCTGATACCTGTTTCTTTGAAATCTTCATCTGTAAGTTTTTGCTTATAGTTGGCGCAAGCATTGATGATTTGTTCAACCGGAGCTTTTTTAATCGCGAGATCATAAATACCATAATCTAGAAAACAATATTTTAAGACTTCGCCCATGCCGCTTGATTTTTCAATTTCAGGAAGTGTTCCTAAAAACTTAGGACAGATCCAGACATTTTGAGGCATGTGATAAGCGCCGATGAGATTTTTGCCAGACTTTGAATTGATTGCAACCTTTCCACCGATGGAAGCATCAACCATTGAGAGAAGTGATGTCGGAACAATTGACCAATTGATCCCTCTTAAAATTGTCGCTGCTACAAAACCTGCAAAATCAGAAACGGCACCGCCGCCGATAGCAACCAGGTGAGCGTTTCTATGAATGCCCTTATCGAGAAAAAATTCAATTGCATTCTGAAAATCATTAATGTTTTTTACTTTCTCTCCATCAGGAGATTTCCAGAAAATAACTTTCTTGTTTTCGATTTTTTCAATCACTAAATCTTTTGAGTAATGACTCCAGATCTGATGATCGACAACAAGTAATACTGTATCAGTATCAAGCTTGCTGATTTCATCGATAATATTTTCCAGTTCAACATTTTTAATAGCTGTTTTCATTTTTCAGTTCCAGTGCAATTTTAGATTGCGTAAGCGTTTTGTCTTAAAAAGTGATCCGCGAGAACGATCTTCACCATGGCCTCAACTACGGGAATTGCACGGGGAATAATACATGGATCATGTCTTCCCTCTTTTGCTTTTTCGCCAACTGTTGAAGTGGGCTTGAACGTGATGGTCATCACCATTCGTTCACCGTTTGAAATCCCGCCTTCCATTCCTCCGAAAGAAGAAGAGTTGGCCGACACAGCTGAGCCGGTCATGTTTGCCATTTCTTCTCCGAGACCATAGGAAAATGAAACAACAGCTCCGATTGAAAGAAGTGCTTTCGCGAAGTCCGCTTTCAATTTATCAAAGGCCGGTTCCCCAAGACCAACGGGACAATTGTCCACGATGATTCTTACTGTTCCTCCGACGGATTCACCTTTCGATTTCAAATCTTCAAGGTAGTTTTTTATTTCGTCGTTTTTAGTCGTATCTGGATAGGAATAAGGCCCGAAAGATGAATTCAAATTCTCCGGAAGGGCACTATAAGCAAATGGACCCAATTTGGAAACAAAAGCTTTCACTTTCACTTGAGGAAGAATGAGACTTGCGAAATATCCGGCTATAACACGCGAAACAGTTTCTCTTCCTGATGCGCGTCCACCACCTCGGTGATCGCGAATTCCATATTTTAATTGTGTTGTTTTATCTGCGTGGCCCGGACGATAGTCGTTTTTTAGTTTATCGTAGTCTGCGCTTTTCTGATTCGTGTTTCGCACGATCACAGCTATCGGCGTGCCTAAAGTTTTTCCCTCGAATATTCCAGAAAGAACTTCCGCTGTATCAGATTCTGCGCGTGCAGTTGTTCCCGCAATTTTGCCGGGAGCACGACGATCAAGTTCACTCTGAAGCGCTGTTAAGTCAAACGAGAGATTGGCCGGAACTCCGTCAATCACTACTCCCATAGCAGGGCCATGTGACTCGCCAAAGCTCGTCAGAGAAAACATTTTACCAAAGCTATTTCCACGCATATGATGACCATTATACTCAGAGGCACGGGCCTATTACAAGGAAGAGAAAGCCATGTATTTGCCAAGCTTTAGGCATTTAATTGAAATTGAGGCCATGAAAACTCAAAATCAGAATGATTTAGCAGCTGTTGCCAATGAAGAAAAAAGAATATCCGACCTAGAGCTTCTCAGAGAAAACCGTCGCCGGAACATCACAAGCCTCGATGAAGAAGTCAAAGCGATGAAGCTTATCGAAAAACAACTTGAAGTTGAATCTCTCGAATTAAAACACAAGCGCACCAAAGAACAGCTCGACATGCTCACCAGCGAAAAAGAGATCAAAGCAATGGAACACCAGCTGGAAGTCATGGCGAGTGATCTCGGTCAGAAAGAAGAAAATTATTTTTCTCTGCTCGAAAGATCTGAAGCAATTGCTGAAGAAAAAAAGGAAGCTGAAGAATTTCTAAAAGGCTCGGCCAATACAATTGAAGATATCAAAAAAGAAGTTGAAGTCGAAAGACAGAAATTCAATAAGCAGATTGAAAATAGAAACTTGAGAATTATCTCTCTGGAAGATCAATGTCATCCGGCACTCCTTAAGTTTTATAAAGAAATTGAAAAGAAGTTTGCGCCCAAGAAAGCTGTCGCTTTTTTGATTGATAAAAAATGCTCAGCTTGCTTTGTTCAAGTGGATTCCATGTTCAAAACCGCTTTGGAAGAGGGACGTTCAATGGAAACATGTCCAAATTGTGGTCGTTTTCTCATCCCTGAAACAGCAAAAATTTATGTTTAGTTTTTTCCCACTCCTCCGATAAGAACTAAAACTCATTTTAGGACGGAAGCTAATGAAATACTTGCTGTTATTTTTTTTAACCCTTTCATCAACTCTGGCATTTGCAGGATACGAAAACACTAAATGGGGCGAGTCCATGGACTCAATCAAAAAGAAATATCCGGACGGAAAAGAACTCCCCACGCAAAATGGCCTGGTGACTTATTACGTAATCAAAGAAATTGCGGACAATCCAGATTCCGTAGTTCAATTTAATTTTCATGAAAA